>JBGAKX010000005.1:0-72126 GCA_044224215.1 Blastocatellia bacterium | reverse complement strand
GAATCGGCGTACTACCTGTTTCAACTCAACTTTAACTTGTTGCATCGAAAGGACCTCGAATGCGTAAAGTAGCGGCTCTTCTCGCCCTTGTTCTCCTCTGCCCGCTTGCCGGTCTGGCCGCGGCGTCCGCTCAGAACACAAGACCCGCGCTCACACGGCTGCTTCGGTATCCCGACGCAAGCGCGGACAAGGTGGCGTTCGTCTACGCCGGCGACATTTGGGTGGTGGACAACGCCGGCGGCAATGCGCGCCGGCTGACCTCCGGCCCCGGCGAGGAACTGTTTCCCAAGTTCTCGCCCGATGGACGGTGGATTGCCTTTACCGGCCAGTACTCGGGCACACGCCAGGTCTATGTGATCGGCGTCGAAGGCGGCGAGCCGCGCCAGCTGACCTTCTACAACGACGTCGGCAGCATTCCGCCTCGCGGAGGCGTCGACAACCAGGTCATGGACTGGACGCCCGACGGCAAGTACGTGCTCTTCAACGCGCACCGTCTGCCGTGGAGCGACCGCATGCCGCGACCGTACATCGTGCCGGCCGACGGCGGGATGGAGACGCCGCTCGTCGTCCCCGAGGGCGGGACGGGCATGTACTCGCCCGACGGGAAGCAGTACGTGTATGCCCCGATTTCGCGCGAGTTCAGGACATGGAAGCGTTATCGCGGCGGGCGCAACTCGGACATCTGGATCTACGACCTGGCGAACAACACGTCGGCGGCGATCGTCGAATCGCCGGCGACCGATCAGCTGCCCTGTTGGGTCGGAGACACGATCTACTTCGCGTCGGATCGCGAGAAGCTCTACAACCTGTTTGCCTACGACACCAAGACCAAACAGCTGAAGAAGGTCACGACGCACGCCGACTTCGACGTGCTGTGGCCGAGTGCCGGTCCCAATTCCGTGGTGTACGAGTGCGGCGGTTACATCTACCGCTATGACGTCGCGAGCGGTCGTGACGAGCGCGTGCCGATCGTGGTCACGGGCGACTTCCCGCACACGATCCCGTACTTCAAGAACGTCAAGGACAACATCGACTCGTTCGACATCTCGCCGACGGGCGCGCGTGCGGTGTTCGCGGCGCGCGGCGACATCTTCACCGTGCCCGCAAAGGAAGGCGAGATCCGCAACCTCACCAATACGCCCGGTATCCGCGAGCTTGCGGCCGCATGGTCTCCCGACGGGAAGTGGATCGCATATCAGAGCGACCGGACGGGCGAGTACGAGTTGTATCTGCGTCGCCAGGATGGTACGGGCGAGGAGCGCCGGCTGACGAACGGGCTGAACATCTGGATGTTCCCGGCCATCTGGTCGCCGGATTCGAAGAAGCTCGCGTGGGGCGACAAGAACCAGCGTCTGCGGTACATCGACATCGATACGGGCAAGATCGTCGACGTGGACCACAGCACGACCAACGACATCGGAACCTACACGTGGGCTCCGGACAGCAAGTGGATTGCGTACACCAAGAACGCCGAGACGCAGTACTCGACGATCTGGGTGCACAACCTCACGGATGGCAAGAACTATCAGCTGTCGACGGGCATGACGAACGACGACAGCCCGGCGTTCGACCCGAAGGGCCGGTACCTGTACTTCGTCTCGAACCGCGACTTCAACCTCACGTTCAGCAGCTTTGAATTCAACTACGTGTACACGAACCCGACGCGTGTCTACGTGGCGGTGCTCTCAAAGGACGGTCCGGCGCTGTTCCTGCCAAAGAGCGACGAGGAGAAGCCCAAGGAGGAGAAGCCGGCGGCTACCGCGACACCCGCACCCGAGCCGCCAAAACCCGCTGAGGGCGCCCAGGCCGCCGCTACGGCGGCTCCCGTCGTGAAGATCGACGTCGACGGATTCGACCGGCGCGTGCGGGCCATACCGGGCGCGCCCGGGAACTACGGCGGTCTTGCCGCCACACCGGACGGCGTGCTCTACATCACAGGGCAGGGTCCCGGCTCGAAGCTCGAGTTCTACAACGTCGAGGCCAAGGAGAAGCAGACGATTCTCGACGGCGTCACCGGATACGCGCTGTCGGCCGACGGCAAACAGGTCCTGTATCAGAGCCAGGGCAACTACGGGATCATCGGTGTGCGGTCCGGCCAGAAGGCAGGCGACGGCCAGTTGGCGCTCGACAAGATGAACCTCAAGATCGATCCGCGCCAGGAATGGCAGCAGGAGTACGTCGACGTCTGGAGGATCCTGCGTGACTGGTTCTACGACCCGGGGATGGACATGATCGATTGGAACGGAGTCCGCGCGAAGTACCAGCCGCTCATACCCTTCGTCGCAACGAGGTCCGACCTCGACTACGTGTTTGGCGAAATTGCCGGTGAGCTCAACACGGGCCACGCATACGTGACGCCGGGCGATTCCGAATCGGTCGAGCGTGTCGACACCGGCCTGCTGGGGGCCGACATCGTGGCCGACCCGTCGGGCTACTTCAAGATCGCGAAGATCTTTCCCGGCGAAAACTGGTCGGACGACTTCCGGTCGCCGCTGACAGAGCCCGGGATCAAGGCGTCCGAGGGCGAGTTCATACTCGCCGTGAACGGCCGTTCCACAAAGGGAGTGAAGAACTTCTACGAGCTGATGGAGAACCGCGCGGGCGAGATCGTGACGCTGACCCTGAACTCACGACCCGAGACGGCAGGGGCGCACGACGAGATGGTGCGACCGATCCGCAAGGAGACGAACCTGCGGTACCTGGACTGGGTGCAGTCGCGGCGCGCCTATGTCGAGAAGGCGTCTGGCGGTCGCATCGGTTACATCCACCTGCCGAACACGGCGAACGAAGGGAATCGCGAGCTCTTCAAGGGCTTCTATCAGCAGGCTCAGAAGGAGGCGCTGATCATCGACGACCGCTACAACGGCGGCGGATTCATCCCGGATCGGATGATCGAGCTTCTCGACCGGCCCCTTCTGAACTACTGGTCACAGCGCGGGCTCGAGCTGAACACGATTCCGAACTATACGAACAATGGTCCCAAGGTGACGCTGATCAATGGATATTCGAGCTCCGGCGGAGACGCGTTCCCGTATTACTTCCGGAAGCGCGGGCTTGGACCGCTGATCGGAACGCGCACGTGGGGCGGGCTGATCGGCATCTCCGGAAATCCGAGCGTTGTCGACGGCGGCAACATCAGCGCTCCGCGATTCCGGTTCCTCGACACCGACGGCAAGTGGGCCGTCGAGAACGAGGGCGTGTCGCCCGACATCGAAGTCGTCGACAGACCTGACCTGGTGGCCAAGGGCCAGGACCCGACGCTCGAGCGCGCCGTGACGATCCTGATGGAGGAGCTCAGGAAGAATCCTCCAAAGAAGATCGTTGCACCTCCGCCGCCCGACGGACGGTAACCGTTCTTTGCCGCAGATTTGCGCAAATTCGCGCAAATCTGCGGCAAGTACGTCCTACGCCGCGCCGTACCTGGCGAACCAGGCGTTCAGCCGTTTCCAACCGTCCTGCGCCTGTTCCTTGCGGTATGACGGGCGGTAGTCGGCGTTGAAACCGTGAGGCGTGTCGGGGTAGAGCACGATCTCGGACTTGCTGCCGGCCGACTTCAAGGCCGCCTGCATCTTCTCGACCGTATCGACGGGGATTCCCTGGTCGCTTGCGCCGTAGAGGCCAAGCACGGGTGCCTTCAGTTCCTTGACGAGATCGATCGGATACTTTGGCTGGAGTTCCGATGGCTGACCGACGAGACGGCCGTACCAGGCGACTCCGGCCTTGAGCTTGGGGTTGTGGGCAGCATAGAGCCACACGATGCGGCCCCCCCAGCAGAAGCCGGTGATGCCGAGCTTCTTCACGTCGGCCTTGCCGGATGCGCCGGCCCATGCCGCGGTGGCGTCGAGATCGGACATCACCTGCGAATCCGGCACCTTTGAGACGACGTTTGTGATGATCTCCTGGATGTCGGTCATCTTTGATACATCGCCCTGTCGCGCGTAAAGCTCCGGCGCGATCGCCATGTGTCCAAGCTTTGCGAAACGCCGGCACACGTCCCGAATGTGCTCGTGGACGCCGAAGATCTCCTGAACGACGAGCACCACCGGGAAATTCTTTCCCTTGAGCGGCATCGCGCGGTAGGCAGGCATCTTCCCGTCTGAAACCGGGATCTGGACTTCGCCGGCCTCGAGACCTTGTGAATCGGTCGTGATCACGGTCTGCGCGGATACGGGCTGCACCGCAAGCGCAAATCCGGCCGCAAGCGACGTGACGACAAAGCGCCGTCGCGTCATCTCGGTTGTTGGCATCAAGCTCAGCAGATCTTCGTTCATGCTCCCCCCAAACCATCGGAAAGACGACGAGGCGCACGATGGCGCCTCGTCACGGGTCGGTCCGTCGTTGGCTAGCCGATCTGGATTCCCATGCTCTCGAGGAACTTGGTCGGCTTGTCGCCGCCGATCAGCGCAAAGATGTAGTCGTTGCGGATTCGGTCGGTCTCCTTTGCCGTGGCCGGGTCGCGCTCGCGCGCGCTCATGAGCACGACCTCGGTCGGCGTGATCTCCTTGAATGCCTTTCGGAAGTGGGTCGTGATCTTCCCCTCGTCCATGCACTCATAGCACAGCATCTTGTTGCCGAGCTTCAGGTCGCCCTTGAAGTCGCTCCGGATGACGAGCGTGACGACGTTGTCGCGCCATCCGATGATCTGCGTGCCGTCTTCCGAGCGATACGACGCGAGATCCACCGCGCACTCGATCGCCGAGTTGCCGGCGCCAACGACGATGCAGTGCTTGCCCGAGAAAAGATTCGGATCGCTGAGGCGATACTTCACCTTCTCGTCCTCGAACGGCGGCGGAATGCGAGACGGATACGCAGCGTTGCACTTCGGACAGACGGTCGCCGCGCCCTCGCGCGGCTGGCCGCACTTGACGCAGAAGGACGACATAACCGGAGCGCTCGGCGTCACCTGCAGCTTGATCTCTTCGCCTGGCACCTTGAGGCGCATCGGCGTGCCGCGGCCACCCACGGCGATGATGACCGTCTGTGACCTGTACTCGGCGCTCTGCTTGGTCTTCTCCGAATCGGTGCGGACCACGAAGAGGCCGTTCTCGTTCTTGACGCTCTTGCACGTCTCGTACTCGTTGATCTTGAGCGAGTTGTTCTTGATCGTGTCAAGCCACGAGCCGATCATCTGCTCCTTTGGAAGACCGGCGCCGGGTAGCTCGATGCCGCCGTCCGTCTCGACCGTGTCGGGCTTGAAGAACACGTACTTGCCGGCCGGGTAGGCCTGAATCGTGGCGACGACCTTGTCCTGTTCGAGCGCTACGTAGCGCAGACCCTTCTGCTTTGCGAGCGCCGCGGCCGAAAGACCGCCGGGTCCGACGCCGACGATCGCGACATCGTATTCCGCCTGGCCGTTGCCGCCCTTCTTCTGAAGGTCCTCGGCGATGTGCTCGATGACCGCGCCGCCCTCGTTGATCGCGTTCTTGATGAGTGGAACTCCCGATACGTCGCCGATCAGGTAGATGCCGGGAACATTGGTCATGAATCGGTTGTCGCGCTTTGGAACCTTCCGCTCCGGAATCTTCTTCTTTGTGTTGACCACGATGCAGGACTTGGGGCTGGTCGGGCATTCAACCTGGCACCCGGTGTCCTCCATGCACTGATCGAGCGCGATCGGAGTGGAGATGCCGTTCACGATTGCGAGCACGTCATGCGGGCAAGCGTCCACGCACGCATGACAGCCGATGCACGTGGCCGAGTTGATGACAGGGTGCGGATACGCGGGTCCACCGGGGTCCAATGCGGCGACGTTTACCGCAAGGTCAGGGTGCTTGGATGCCTCGAGCCGTTCGGCGGCTTCGCGTTCCGCCTCGATCGTGGCAGCCTTCAGGTCCCGCCGGTCGCGTGACGTCTCGAGTATCAGGCCGATCACTCCGATGACGATCAGCACGATCGCGAGTGCCGTCCAGCCGTACCAGGGCACGGCGCCGAGATTCACATTCAGGTAACGCGTGCCAAATGCAGCCGCGACCAGAATGACGAGCATCAGGATGGTAATGATGAGTTGCGACTTCTTCATGATGTACGTTTCACCGGTCCATCACATTGCGCCGGACGGGGAGTCCATGAGCGCCGATCATTTTGTTCGAGCCGCGTTGACCTCGCGCGCGCGCACAAGCGCGTACGGGTCCTTGCCCTCGGTATGCTGCTGGTGGCAGGACGTGCACTGCGCGCCCCTCGACGGCGACGCGCCCGCCTGGGCCACAGTGTCGCCGTGGCACGACGCGCACGACTCGCGGACGCCCTTCGTGATGTTTGCAGGCTCGAAGCCCTTGGTGTGGCAGTCCGAGCACTGAACCTGCTCCAGCGGCTTTCCGTTGTCGACGTGGATGACGTGGAACTGGCCCTTGATGTCAAAGGCCGCCGCGGTCTTCGGCAATCCGCGCTTCTTCCATTTCTCTTCAGGCCAGCCGGCCCACGTCCACTGGCCGTTGGTCACGGGGTAGCCGATGTTCGCGCCGCCGTGCGGCGTCTGCAGGACGATGTCCTTCCCCTGGGCAACGCTCTTGAAGACGTAGCCCTGCCTGTGACACGTGTCGCAAGACGTCTCGGCCGCCGCGAGCCTGAATGCGTTGCCGCGATGGTCCTGTCCATGGCACTCGGAGCACGTGACGCCGGCCATCTCGTGTTCGTGCGAAACGGTAGACTTGAACCCGGGCGTCGTGTGGCACTCGGCACACTGGCCGGCCATCGACTTTGTGAGCGAGTGGCACGTCGTGCACGAGTTGGCGTTTGCGGTCTTTGCGATCGCGAGAGCCGGCTCTGCCTGAGCGAGCGCGGTGCGCGTATGCACGTCGGCGAGCGGCCCCTTCGTGTACGCCTGCTTGTAGAGAAACGTCGCTGCGATCGCGCCCACCGCGACAAGGATCGTACCCCACAGAAACAGCCCGACGGGCCACGGCCTGCGCAGGTCGGACGACGATCTCCAGTTGAAGCGGATCTTGCCGACACGGCCCTTTTGAAGGTTCGGCTTCAGGTCCGTGCGCTCGGCCATCTTGCCTTCGTCGCGCTGGCGCTTCTCCCAGAAGACCTTCAGCGCGAGCTCTTCCGGCTTGGCGAGCATGCCGGTGAGCTTGCCTGTCATTGCCAGTCGCTGAGTGCCGCCCGGCGCTGCCTTCTGCTGCTGGGCAGCCAACATGGCCGGGTTGAGCATCATCGTCTTGCCGGCCTGATCGACCGTCGCACCCGCTGCGCCGGCATTCTCGACGCGCATCGGGTTGACGCTCACCTCGACCGTGAGCGTCAGCACGCGATCGGTGAACGAAACAAGCAACGTGAATGGCCCGAGCTGAATGACGTCGCCAGCCGCCAGCGGTGCGCTGTCTACCGGCGCACCGTTGAGGATGGTCCCGTTGGCATTCGAGAGGTTGAATATCCAGTAGTCGCCACCGACCTCCTTGATACCCGCGTGCGTGCGCGAAACCTCGGGGTGGTTGAGCGGCAGGTCGTTGCTGACAAGGCGCCCGATCGTGAGGCCGTCACTGTCGACAACAGACGGGTCCGTCTGGAGGTCCTTGCGAATGATAGTGAATTTGCTCGTTGCCATGGCGTAGGTTGCGGTTCGAGCGCCTCGAGGAAGCAAGGGCCGGGCGGGCCCTTGCCCTCATTTCACGGCGAAATAGATGACCTGAATGATGTGCACGATCATCAGGGCGAGCATGAGCGACGTCGTCAGGACGTGCGGTGCGAGCCACGCCTTGAGCGACCGGTGCAGCAGGATGAGCGCGTCGACCCGACGCAGCGTCGCCGCGCGCTCGACAGCGCCAAAGAACGAATCGCGCTCGTTGGGAGGAAGCGTCATCGCCGTCTGCTCAAAATGCTTGCGGGCTTCTGCAGTATTCACCGCGAGCGGCTTTGCCGAGAAATACTGTCCCAGCAGATAGCCAAACGTCAGGAAGTGCGGAATGACGCCCTTCTCGATCGCATCACGCGTCGGCTGCGACGCGCGGGCGACCGTGTCCGCGATCTCCTCAGTCAGTTCCTGCCGTCTGAGGATGAGGTCGTCGACGAGGAGCGGTTGCTCCTCGATCTTTGTGAGCACTCTCGGCACGACGTAGTACGTGGCGATGCCCCACAACCCCGTCAGGATGACCAGGTCGAACGTGATCATCAGCGACGTGGTCAGCAGGCCGCCACCGCGCGTCCCGGCGTGCATGAGAAGGAGCACGCCCGCGATCACGCCCATGTAGGCATGCGACAGCATCCAGTAGCGCAACGGAATGACGCGTTTGCGGAAGATCTGTCGGCGGATCGGGTACAACATCACCCACGTGATCGCGAGAAGACCAACAATCCCGGTGAACCAGTAGAAGTTGAACCACGATCCAAGGAGCGGATTGTCGCGGCCGATTCTGTAAAGCGCCGCCACGCTCACCGCGGCAAGCGCCAGCGTGAGCACGATGCCGAGCAGGTGAATGAGTCGCTTCTTGGGATCGCGGTGCGACGTGTGTTTGGAAACGATGTGCGTATCGTCCTTGAAGATGACGCCCTCGATGTTGGCGATCTCGTCAAAGTAGACACGCGGGCTCACACGCAGAAGCGCACCAGTTGGACAGTTCTCTTCGCAGCTGTACTTGCGCGACTTCGCGCCCGGCGGGTTCAGCGGCGTATTGCTGCAAAGGTTGCACTTGACCGCAACGAGGTCCTCGGTCGTTTCGACCGACTCGGGTATCGGCGCAGGCGCCAGGCTGAACATCTCGACAAGCGCATTCGATTTCTCACCAGGCTTTGGCCGTCGCGCGATCAGCGAGATGGCGTCGTACGGGCACTGCGTCGCGCAGTCGCCGCACCCGATGCACGTCTTCGGATCGATGTCGACATAGCCGCCGGGGAAGCGACCGATCGCTCCCGTCGGACAGCCCGTCATGCACTCGGGGTCCATGCAGTGCATGCAGACCGACGGATTCATGAGGTGCTGCGTATGCGAGTTCTTCTTGAGCGTCTCGGGGCGCGTGATCGAAATGCCCCGTCGCAGCAGTCTCGAGTTGCCGTGCTGGTGATTGCAGGCAAGCGAGCAGTTGCCGCACCGGACGCACAGCTCCATGTCCATCAGCAACAGGTTCGTCCCGTCGACGAGCCCGTTCGCGATCAGTTCGCGTTGCGCCTCGGCGACCGGGGCCGGCGGACCCTTGTCGGCCTGCGCGTCCTTGATCTCGAGGGTCTGCAGCGCGTGCCCAAGGAGCGCAACGAGCTGCGGGTTCTTTCGGAGCTCCGACACCGACACCTCGAGCATCTCGGTGCGTCCGAGCAGCACGCCCGAGTGGCGCCACGTTGCATCCTGCTGGACGCCCTCCAGGCCGAACGCGTGTGACGGACCAAAGTAGCTGTCCGGCGACGGGGTGTCCCACGACAGCGATTTCACGTTGCCATACCCGGGCACCGCCGCGAGCAGCGAGGTCTTAGCCTGTTGCGACATTCGCAGCCAGCCGGTCTTGAGAAGGTAGACACGACGAATCTGCTCGCCCGCACGGAACAGGACGTGCCCCTTGCCGTACACGCGGAACTGCGAGATGCCCTCAAGCGCCTTGATCGCGTCCGTCGACAGGTGCTCCACGGACCCGAGTACCTGGAGAATCTGGTTTCTGCCGTGATGGCGATACGACCGGTCGAGCGACTCACCAAAATGCGGCAGCTTGCGCAGCAACCGGAGCGCCGGACGCTGAACCTCGAGCACCTTCACGGCGCCGCCCTGCGGTGCACGAACGGTCGCGGATCGCGGCACACCCGCAAGGATCGACATCTCGCCGAGGATGTCGCCCTGCGATATCTCGGCGACCTTGACGATGCCGTTCGCGCTGTCGATCAGCACGTCGGCCTTGCCCTCGACCACGACGTAGAACGTGTTCCCGCCCCACTCGCCCTCGCGCATGACGTCCTCGCCGTTCTGGTAGACGAGGAGGCGCACGTACGGACCGACCTTCTTGCCGTTGTAGTTGCGGCCGTAGACGATGACTTCGAGGTCGATCTCGTGCTCGAAATGCCCGGCATGCTCAGCGGTGATGTCTGCAATGGCGGCCACACTCTTGATGGCCGCGAGCACATCCCGACGCTTCTGGATCTCTTGTGGCATGGTTCCTCCCGAGTCCGGCCCCGCAGGGGGTTGAGACCTGGGAATGTGTGGGGAAAAGCAAGGAGGAATCGGCGAAAGCCGGTGTCCTCCGGAAACAAACTATGAGCACCAGTGTGTTGGTGCCACAGATATCACCAACCGGACCGATATGCAACGACGAAGCAGCCGCGGGGCTGGTCTTTGAGCGTTTCGTTGGTGCCGGTTAGCGCCGGCGGGCAACGCGACGCACGGACCTAGTGTGTCGGAATCTTTCCAGTCTTCTTGAGCTCGTCGAGCTGCGTCCGCAAGCTGGCGAGTTCGGCGTTCTGCGGATTGACCGCCGCGAGCTTGGTCAGCGCGTCCTCGGCGACCGCAGAGTCACCTTTTGCAATGGCGACATGCGCGATGTTGACGAGTGTATTCTGGTGCTTGGGGTCGCGCTTGAGCGATTCGCGGTAGGTGGCGATGGCCTTGTCGGGATTGCCCGCCTTGAAGTAGCTCGTGCCGAGATCCGTGCGGACGTCGACGTCGTCGGGCTTCATGACGAGCGCCTTTTCGTAGAGCGGCTGCGCGTCCACGAACTTCTCGGTGTCGAACAGCAGATTGGCCAGCAGCACGGTGTTGTCAAAGTCGTCGGGCTTCAGGTCGTACGCTTTGCGGGCGTTTGCAATTGCCTGCTCCATGTCCCCGCTGCGCAACTGGACCCTCGCGAGGTTTGCGAGCGTGTCCGGATCATTCGGCTTCAGCTTGCTCGCACGTTCAAGATACTCGACCGACTTGGCAAAGTTGTTGATCCGGAAAAACATCGCCGCGGCTTCCATCTGCGCGTCGAAGTCCTGGGGGTTGTCGTCCGCCGCCTTCAGCTTGGCCTGCACCTCAGGCATCGCCGCGCCCGCTCCTGCTCCCGCGCCTCCGCCCTCGACGGCGGGATGATCGGCCGGAAGGTCTGCACCGCCCACGGCTGCCTGTCCGGCGGCGGGTCCGATCGCCGCCGGCCGCGCGTTCATCCAGTTGGCTCCGAAGAATCCGACCAGCAGGCCAACGAAGAGCCCGCTCAGCAGATGCAGCAGCTTGTCCTTCTTGTGGGCTTCGAGCTTGGCCTTCATCAGCTCGATGTTTGCGTTCGTGTTGGTCGTGTCGCTCATGATCAGGTGGGCGTGGAAACGATGGTGAAGTCCCGGCGCGGCGTTCACGGGTTGAACACCGCGCCGAGACTCAACGGAATGTCATGCGTAGGAGTGAAGGCCCGGCAGCAGGTAGCTGACGCCGAGATACGTGAAGATGACGAGCAGGAATCCGACGATGGCAAAGTACGCGCTGCGTCGTCCGCTCCAGCCGTGAGCGATGCGCGTGTGCAGGAAGCCCGCGTACGCGAGCCACGCCACGAGCGCGCCCGTCTCCTTGGAATCCCAGCCCCAGTACCGTCCCCACGACTCGTTCGCCCAGACGGCTCCCGTGATGAGCAGCATCGCGAGACCGGTAAACGCAACGGCGCCGGTCTTGTACATGAGCTCGTCGAGCCGCTCGAGCGACGGCAGCCGTTCGATGACGCGCTCGGTGCGGAAGCCGAACATCAGAACCAGCCCCGTGAGGGCGAGCAGGGTGAACAGCGCGCCGAGTTCGACCGGGTTCGAATTTCCGGACACGCTGAGCTGCGCGTTGTTCATCTCGAAGACCTTGTTCGCCTGCTGCACTCCGGCAGTCGTCAACGGGATGCCGTTGGCCGTAAGCCATTCAGCAACCTTGGGATAGCCAGCCTGCGACGCCAGGTCGATCCGCGAGGCGATCGTGCCGTTGATCGCCTTCATCTGGTAGAAGAGCGTCACGATCGACCCAAGCTGCGCCGCAGCCGAGCCCCACATCGCCCAGAACCCGTACTTCTTGAGCCGCTCGTCCCCTCGATAGAGGTCGGCGGCGAAGCACGCGAGCGCGCCGACGAGCAGCAGCATTGCCAGGACCATGAGCGGGCCAACGACCGGTACCGTCGCGCGAAGCGGAAGTGTCGATCGCTCGTCGCCCGCGCCAAAAAAGACATTGAGGCCGTACGTTCCGCTCGTGATCAGCGAGAAGCGGTTGATCGTGCCAAAGATGCCGAGACCGAGGATAGCGACGAACGCTCCCATCCCCTCGATCTTGAACCCGTCCTTGATCAGGTAGAGCACCGCAATGCTGAAGCAGACGAGCACGACGCCGTAGCTCGTCGACGCGATCCCGACGTGGATCGGCCGCCAGTAGCTGTCGAGCACTGGCGGCAGATCGATGAACTGGCGCCCGAGGAAGATCGCCAGCGTGACGATCAGCGCCGCCATCAACATCGACACGCCCATGACGACGCGCGACTCCTTCTTGCGACAGATGATGACGGTCGTCAGTGCAGCGCCCATCGAAAACGCGATCGACAGGTCATAGAGGTTCGCAAACGGCACGTATCGGAAGACCCATCGAATCCAGCCCTCGCGATCGCCGGCCGCGACCCAACGCGTGCCCCACGCGGCCGCGTTGAACATGAGGCCGCTCGATGCCATCAGGAGGCCCCATCGACCGAGGACCGACTTGTCCGCGTACATCTCGATGAGACCGATCACCGACGCAAACAGGAAGCACACGAGCGCGAGGACAATCAGCGTCCCGTCATACAGGAAGCGAGTTTCGCCGAACTGCACCCGGAGGAAGACGATGGTCGCCGCCAGCGCGATGGGAATCGCGACGGGCAGCCAGCCGGTCAAGCGCGCCGAGAGCGGCTCGCTGCCCGATGGCAGGTTGTGAACGTCGATCCGACTGATAGTGCTCATACGGTCTCCCTCACGCTGGCGCGGTAGGCGCGAGCGCCGCTACCAAGTCCTTGAACTGCCGCTCAAACGCCGGGCGGTTTCGGTTGGCATGCCCGCCGACATAGATCTTGTGCGCTCCGTCCTTGTCCTTCTCAAGCACAAACCAGATTCGACGGTGCGAGGCGAAGAACACGGACATCAATGCGGCCACAAGAATAACGGAGCCGATGTAAAAAACCCATGCACCAGGGTCGTACTGAACCGAGAGCGTGTGGCTCGCTCCGACCTTTTCAAAGCTCACAAGCGTGGCCGTCGCACCGCCGAGCGCAGTGACGCCCGTCGAATCAACAGGCGCTCCGGCCGCGCGAACGACGAACGACTGCGGCGGCCCCCCGGCTCCGCCGACGACCTGCAGCGCGGCGGCGGGCTTGTCATAGTCGGTCGCGTTGTTTGCGTCGGTCTCGTTGCCGGTGAAGTTGGCAAAGACGATCGTACGGCCGTCGGACAGCGTCGTCGGCTGGTTCACCCGCAACTCGACCAGTTCAGGCTGCGCGTTCGGCCGGTCGATCTGCAGCGTCACCGTCCGGGCCTTTGCAACGTTCTGATAACTGGACTGGAAGAAACGGTAGCCGCGATAGTCGACGGGCTTGTTCATGTGCACGTCGGCATCGAGGTTCTTGCCCGTTGCGGGGTCCGCGATGCGTATGCGCGTGAACCAGTCGACCGTGTTGCTCGCGTCCAGCGACCCGTCCGGACGGATCAGCGTCTGCTGGATGTCGGTGCATTCGACGGTGAAGGGAAGCGCGAACTCGCCGACCTGAACGCGGTCCAGGTCGTACAGCAAGCCCTGAATCGTCGTCGCCTCGGCGCCGGGCGTGAGCGTCATGCTGCCGGTGTGCGACGACCGCCACGTCAGAAATCCCGCAGTGAAGATGACGAGAAGGCCGACGTGGACAAAGTACGCACCGAGCCGGTTCCACGCTCCGCGCTCTGCAAAGACCGTCGTGCGCGACGCCTCGCGCGTGATCGTCGGCGTGTAGCCAAGGTGACGACAGAGGGCGGCAATCTGCGCCGCCTCGGCGTCGCTTCCGTCGCTCTCGACCGTCGCGTTGTAGGTCTGGTGAAGCACATACGGCTTCGAGGCCGTGAGCTTCTTTCGGGTGATGTAACGCCACGCACCTGGAAAGTGGTCTATCGACGCGAGGATGACGTTCAGCGTCAGAATGGCGAGCAGCGTGATGAATACGTACGACTTGTAGATGTCGACGAGCGACAGGATGTTCCATCCCTGGAGCCGCCATCCGGTCACGTTGCGGATCGCTCGCAGAATCGGATCCGTGTAGAGCCATTGCTGCGACGGGGTGAGCGTCGCGTAGTACTTGTCAAATCCCTCGACGTTGATCTGCATGATCAGCATCCCGGTCATACTGAGGATGATCATCAGGATCAGCAGCGATACGCCAAACCGAACCGAGCTGAGCTGCTTGAGCACGCGATCGAGGAAGTTTGTGCCTGAGGTCTGTTTCGCCTGGGTGGGTAGGCTATCGGCTGGGAGTCCGACTTCCGGATTCTGTGGTGTCGACATGGTGCTTCGATTCAAACAGTTGCCGCGGGGGCGCCCTGGGATGAGACACGGGCCGTCCTGGGGGACGGCCCGTGTGATGGCGTTAGCCCTTCTTCTCGTGGCAGCCGGCGCATGTCGCGGCGGCCTTCGAGTTCGGATTCTTCTCTGATTCGCGCTTGTGGCACTCGATACAGCCCGTCTCACCGATGTGAAATGCGTTCTTGATGTCGAGTTCGTCGCCGGCCGCGTTCGTCGGGTTCTTCTCGTTGCCCTCGGCCATGTGGCACTTCACGCAACGGTCGACGTTCTCGGTCAGGGCGGCATTGTCCTTGCCGTTTGTATGGTGGCACGTATGGCACGACACCTTGTATTTCTCGGTGTGGTCCTGGTGCGTGAATTTCGCGATTCCCCACGTGTCATCGAGGCCCCACTGGTCGCTCGTCTTGGGGTCGCCGAGCAGCATGGGGTTCGGAAGGCTCATGTGCGACGCACCCGGAGCTTCCACAGGGTAGCCCTTCGAGTAGTCAACCGCAGCCTGGGTCGGATCAACGGAGGCAGCGGACGAGGTCGCAACGTGGAATGACAGCGCGCCAAATACTGCCAGCGCGCAGATGCAGAGAACGGCCTTGGCATATCTCATGAAAGTGTGGTCTCCGGCTTCAATGTGTTCCAAGAAACGGGTGCGGCTCACACCGGGCGCCGAAGCGCATTCGTGGCCGGCCTTCCCTGGGTGCTTCAACGTCGGATCTCGCTAAGGTCCCGAGTGCACGTGCTCGACGCACGGCAGGACAACAATCCTAAGTGCGTGACCCTGTTATGTCAACGCCCTGTTCCTGCAGGATTGTCGCGGCGCGCTCGAGGACGGATGAATCTACAGCGGCGGGAACACGACGACGCCGTGACAGCTTCCGCACGATGTCTCAGTGATCCGCGACAGACCCCCGCCTCGGTGGCACTCGTAGCAGTTGAACCCCGGTTTGACCCGATGCTCGCGCGTTGCGGTGGACGCCACGTGAATTCCGGCCGCGTCGTTGTGGCACTTGGCGCAATCGTTGCCGATCCGGCCGGACCGGTTATGGTCGAGATGCCGGAACCGGTAGGGCAGCGCGTCATTGCGTCGGGTGCTGACAAGACGTCGCATCTCGGAGTTGGGCTCGGTAGCGCCGGGGTGGCAGACCGAGCACGTGCTCAATTCCTGCGACGCCGCCTTCGAATTCGCACCTGGCGTGTGGCACGCGTAGCACTCGGGGTGCGAGGGGAATGCCATATTCGAGCCCTGCGCCGCATGGCAGAAGGAGCACGACATCTTGGTGCCGTCCGGGAGCGCTTCCTTCATGTGGACGACGTGCTGGCTCTTGTTGCCCGCGCCGTCGAACCTGACGCCGTAGTCCTTGCGCTGCGCGGGAAAGTCCTTCAGCGCGCGCCCCTGCGTCGCGACGTCCTTGTGGCAGACGGCGCAGATCTGGAGCGACTGGGACGTGAACTGCGTCGCGTGACACTGAATGCACGCATTGTGGCCCGGAAAGTAGAGCTGCGAGCTCGCGTCGTCGCGCCGATGGCAGACGTCGCACGCGATGCGCTCCTGCGCGGATTTGTCGAGTGCGGCGTCGTGCTCCTTGTGATCGAACGACCCATAGTTGTACGCCGTATCCTGGGCGCTCGTCCGGTCGGAAAGCCACGCGGTGACCGAGAGTGCCGCGACGAGGGCAAGAAGAGGGATCGTTCTTTTCATGGTCTGAGTGTGTCGAGGACACGGCTCTCCGGACTCGTCGCCAACCTCGCGACTTGCGGAACGCCGGCACGTCCTGAACCAGTTGCCTGCGTGAGATTCAATCCAATTCGAAGCGACTCGATGAAAACAAGGCGAACGCCAGGTGCAGGCCGCCGCCCATCAGATCCTGTAGCCGTGCCCGGCGTTCCGGTCCACGAGCGCGATCGCCAGTGCGAGTCTGGGCAGTTCGCCACGCCACGAGGGCGCGAGTTGAACCTGCGGCGATCGAGAACGCGCGGCATGCGAGGGTTCATGCCGTTGCCACCGCGCGTGCGAAACGACACGCGCCGAGCGATGCGACCCGGACCCGGCGAACTGTGCATACCAGAGTCGCGCCGGAACGTCGCAAACGAGCGCCCGAACAGACGCGCCGCCGAACGACCCTGCGAGGCTTTGGCCACCGAGCAGTCCGAATCCGGCAGGCCGCGTCTGCCAGCGAGGCCACGTGTCTGCAAAGCCGGGAACCTTGAACGCGACGGCCGTCGTAGCGTCGCGGAACAGGCCCTTCAGCACGCGGTCCGCGTCAGCGCTGCCTTTCGGCTGGTGGCATCCTGCGCACGTCGTCGCAGCCTTCGAATTCGGGTTCTTGGCCGACTCGCGCTTGTGACACTCGATGCAACCGGTTTCACCCAGGTGGAATGCGTTCTTCACCCAGAGTTCGTCGCCGTCCTTGCTGGACGGGTTCTTCTCGTCGCCCTCGGCCTTGTGGCAGCTCACGCAACGCTGCACCTGCTCGCCGATCGCCGCGTTACCTGCACCGTTCGTGTGATGGCACGTGGCGCACGAAACCTTGTACTTCTCGGAGTGATCCTGGTGTGTGAGCTTCGAAATCCCCCACGTTCCGTCAAGACCCCACTGGTCGCTGGTCTTGGGATCCCCAAGCAGCATCGGGTTCGGTAGGCTCAGGTGCGACGAGCCGGGCGCTGTGGGCGGGTAGCCCTTTGAGTAGTCGACCGTGCCGCCGCTTGCAGGTGCAGCCTGAGGCTTGGGCGCCGCGGGTTCTGCAGGCTTGGGTTCGGGCGCCGGGGCCGTCTTGGGAGCTTCTGTCGGTGCGGGCTTGGGTGGCTCGACCTTTGGCGTCTCGGGCTTTGCCGGCGCAGGCGTCGCGGCCGGTTTGGGCGTCTCAACCTTCGGGGTTTCCACGGGCTTCGCGGCCGGCGCGGTCGCAGGTTTTGTCGGCTCGGGCTTCGGAGCCGCCGGCTTTGCAGGCTCGGGTTTCGCCGCCGGCGCGGTTGTGGGCTTGGCCGGTTCGGGCTTTGCCGCGGGAGGCGTCGCCTCGGGCTTTGCCGGCGTCGCCGCAGGAGCTGCCTCGCCCAGACTGTGTGTTGCGGGAGCCGGCTTGGCGGCATCGGCCGCCGTATGACAGACCGTGCATCCCGCGCGGCCCGTCTTGGACGGCTTGTCGGGAACGACCATCTGCACCGCGTGGACGTGGCACACCACGCATGCGGACGCCGGCGGCTGGACGAGCTGAGGATCGGTCTTCTTGACCGCGAACGCCATGACCTGGGCGCGCGTTGCGGCCTTCTCCACCGATGTGTGGCAGAACAGGCAGGCCATCTTGCCTTCGATGGTCTTCCCGGCGCTCTTGCCGGCATCCGGTTTGAGGACCTCGTGGTACTTCGCGGCGCCGCCGACGTGGTTGAACTGCGCGTGTCCCGCGCCGGACGGCGTGATGACGACACGGAACGGATCGATGACCGGAGCGATCGCGTTCAGTGCGTCCTTGACCGGCTTGAGCTTCTCGTCGACCGTCGGATCGTTCAAGGCCATGTTGGCGTGGCAGCCGACGCAGTTCATCGCATAGGTGTCGGCCTTCTTGGAGACAATCTTTTCGTTCGCGTGGCATTCAAAGCAGTTCGCATGCAGCGGCAGCTGCATCTTCACGCCGCCCGTCGCCGGGATGTGGCACGTCGAGCACCGAAGCCCCTTTTCAGCCGGCGGCGCGACGTACGAGACACGCAGGATGTCCGCCGTACCGAACGTGGTCGCGGACCCGAAAATGCCGTGCGACGCAGCGGGCCTTGAAACCGCGGCGGTCTTGAAGGTGTCGGGATTGTTGTCGTAGTAGTCCTTGTGGGCCTTGTGCGAGTAGCGGTCGGCGAACTGCGACAGCTGGACGTTCGCCTTCGGGAATACGCGCAGCTTCTGCAGCGTGTCATGACAAA
This sequence comes from Blastocatellia bacterium, assembly GCA_044224215.1. Classification (GTDB taxonomy): domain Bacteria; phylum Acidobacteriota; class Blastocatellia; order UBA7656; family JADIYM01; genus DAOMFM01. The sequence goes on along the minus strand of JBGAKX010000005.1, from coordinate 53,804 downwards.
GGCCGCAGTACTTGCCGCCAGGACCGGGAGCGATCTCCTTGTGACACTCGACGCACGCAGAGTGCGACTTGGGAAATCCAAGACCGTTCAGCTTGGTGCCGGTGGCGGCCAGCTTCGCCGTCTCGGGGTACTTCTCGAGATCCGGACCCGGGAAGCGGTTTGTATCCGGAGCCTCCACGGAGACCGCGTGGCACGTCTCGCATTTCAGCTCGCGGGTCTTCCCCGCCTGGCCCGGAATTGCCACCATTCCCGAATGATCTTTGTGAAGGAACCCGGTGCCGGGGCCCTTCTGCGGCCCGGTCGCAGCGGCTGCGGGACCTCGGCCCTGGGAGAGACCGACGACCGCGAATCCACCGCCAACGAGCACCAATCCTATGACGACGAGCAGGCGGGTGCTGAGAACTGGCCGCGAATGAGCGTGGCGCATGGCAGTTGGCCTACGGAACGTGGGGATTCCGGTTAAACTTCATGTACGGCATCCGGACGCCGCGGATGATCACCTGGTCCGCCCGAATCGCGAGAGGCGCTTCGTACCCTGTCGTACCTGCGGACGTGACCACGTCGTCCTGCGTGACGCCGTCACCAGACACGCCCAGTCCGCCGACGATCGTGTTTCCAGAAAACAGCGGCGCCGAACCGGGGAACCACACGATGCCACTCTGGTTGGGATTGCGGCGCTGAGAGCCCTGAGTACAAGGGTTCGCAGCATCACGCAGGAACGTGTCAAAGAACGGCCCTGGCTGGCTGTTGTTGATGCCGATCGGGAAGAACGGCTGACCGCCGGCATAGAGCGTGTTGTTTGTCACCGCAGTTCCCGGAGGGATGCCAGGTAGGTCAACGTACCCGTCTGTGCTGAACCAGACGACGTTTCGAGATTTTGCAATGGCAACATCAATGGAGAAGATCGTCGAATCAGGCATCCGGAACACACCAAGAAGCGTTCCGTCAATATCTCCGACGGCGAAAACCATCGACGCTGGTGAACCAAGCGGAAGACGAATCGCTGCGCGAGTGATCTTTGCCTCGTTGAAGCAGTTCATCACGATGTTGTTGACCTGTGCAGCTGTCAACCGGCGTCCCGAGAGCGGGCCTACAAGCCAGCCGTCGGGTGCGAATCCGCCCGCAACGGGGCCAAAGATGAACCGGTTCGGGTCGAACGATCCAACGCCAGGACCAGCACCCGTTGGAGTAGGTGTTGGGATTCCGCGATCGATCTGGTCCAGGAACGGTGAGAACGGAAGCTCGATGCCGCCAAGGTAGACGCGGTTCGGGGGAGGTAGTGGAAGAGCGGGCCCGCCGAGCGCGAGAGACGCCTGGAACGAAGCGTACTCGGCCGCCGTCGTCGCCTGCGTGACACCCTGCGTGCCGAGGTTATACGGAAACGCAACGGTCACACCGATGCCGCCCGCAACCTGATTGTTCTTGTAGATGGGGAAACCGCCAGGATCGACGACCTTGCCGGCGTCATCATAGAAGTCCGGCTTTCCAGTCCCGATACCAAGGCCGGGACCCGTGCCATCAAGGTTTGTGTAGACAGGATAGTCCTTGCCAGGGTTGTAGGTTACGTTGAACGGACATCCGCGGTTCGTCGTCTCGATGGAATAAAGATCCGACGGCCCGGCATCGCGAATGCCCGGCGGGAAGTGAACACCGCCAAGCGTGCGGACTGTACGCGACGACAGCGGCGCCGCGTTGTTACTGAAGAACGCTCCCGTCCGTGCGAGCGCAAGCGCGCGCTCGACGTCGTTCTTGTTGGCGCCCGAGCGCTTGTAGACAGCAAGCACGCGTCCCGCGCGGTCGATGACGGCGACGACCGCTGTCGAATCGTTGATCGAAGTCGCCGCGACCTGCACGATCGTTCGGACCTCGTCGGCCGTCAGCGACGGACCGGTCGGCGCTTCGCCACGCTTGTAGACCATCAGGCGGACATTGCCTGGATCGCTTTCGGCCGTTCCGTCGTTCACGGTGAACGCAAACGCGTCCTCACCCGAAAAGCCGCTGTCGGGCGTGTAGGTGACCTTGCCCTTCTGCGTATCCATCTCGGTGAGCGTTCCGTGCTGCGGGAACGACGAGATCGTGTACACGAGCGCCTTGTTGCCGCCCTCGGACGCCTTGCCCTTGAGCTTTATCGAGCGTTCCTTCCCCTCGATGATGCGGGCGCTGCGATCGTGCGCGACGGGCCGCGAGCCCCCGCCTTGCGCGCTGGCAGGCACAAAATTGAAGGTGAGCAGGGAAACCGCGATTGCGGCAAGCGCGACGCGTCCGGACATCGTGCCGACGCGAACACGAAGACGACTGGTGTTCATGGCGATCCTCTCCGTAAGAGACCGAAGAACAATGGGAAAACGGGTGCTGTGAATATTCGAACGAACCAGACGGCTCGGCTGCCGCGGGGCCGCGGGAATGCGGCAAGGCAGGGGCAGCCGAAGTCGGGCCCTAGAATATCACCGGGCCTCGATTAGTCAAGCCAATTGACCCGCCATCGGCGGGGCTTGTTTCGGGACTCCGCAGCGGCTATAAGAGGGCCCGCTTTCCGACACTTGACTGCAGTGATTGACCCGGAGGAGAACACCGATGGCGGAGACGGCGGACGACATTTTCAGACACCTCGAGTCCCGGTTTCGCCCCGGGCGGGCCGAAAAGGAGATGACGTTCTACTTCTCGCTCGACGAGCTGCGGTGGACGGTGACGATCGGGCCAGAGTCGTGCAGCGTCGAACCGGGACGGGCAGTCGAGAATGCCGACTGCTTTGTCAAGACGACAGAAGAGCTCTTTGTGAAGATGTACAACGGGCATCACTATCCCGGGATGTCGGACTTCCTGACCGGCCGGATCAAGTCCAACAACCCATACCTCATGAAGACGTTCATCGACGCGTTCGACTGACGCGCTCGCGAGGCCGTCGAACGGCCCGCGTCCCGCCGCGCCCGCTTGTTCGCCGCCGCTCGCTTGCTATACTTGACCCGTTGTGGGAGAGCGGATCAGGCGATCGCCGGCGTTCCGGGCTTCGGCCCGGGTCGCGGGAGGAAAGTCCGAACACTGAAGGGCAGCGAGCTGGTTAACGGCCAGGCGGGGTGACCCGACGACAAGTGCAACAGAGAACAGGTCAGCCGATGGCCCTCGAAAGAGGGATCAGGTGATGAGTGAAACGGTGGCGGTAAGAGCCCACCAGCGCCGATGGTGACATCCGGCGGCTAGGCAAACTCCTCGCGGTGCAAGACCAAATAGGGAGGCGTCAACCAGGACGGCCCGTCCAAGTGCCCAGGCTCCCTCGGGGGCGGAAGGCCACGACCTCCGGGTAGGTCGCTCGAGCCGGCGAGCAATTGCCGGCCTAGATGAATGATCGCCACCTGCCGAAAGGCGGGAACAGAATTCGGCTTACAGATCCACTCTCCCGCAACACCTCACCCTCCCCGGAGGTCGTCAATCTGTGGATAGAACCCCCTTCGTCGCACAGGCAATCCTCGGCGCATTGCTCCTCGTCGTGACCGCGTCGTGCAGTCAGACCTCGGGCATCCCGGCTGCCGCGAACGCGCCGTCCTCTCCGCAACCCTCACCCGCCACAAAAGGCGCGCCCGAACGCGTCACGTTCACGACCGATGACGACGACAGCGTTGCCATCGTCGGCGACCTGTACCTCCCCGAGCAGACGCCCGCGCCAGCCATCCTCGCGCTCCACCAGTTTCAGTCGAATCGAGCGTCGTACGCGACCTTTGCCACGGCGATGCGCGACGCGGGGTTTGTCGTACTCGCGATCGACGGACGTGGGTTCGGTGAATCCACCCGCGGATCGCACGGCAGCATTCCGCCCGGCTGGAGCACGCAGCGGGACATCGCCGCCGCCGTCGAGTTCCTGAAGTCCAGGACCGCGGTCGACGCCACGCGGATCGGCTTGATCGGCGCGTCCTACGGCGCATCGAACGCGCTCATCTACGCCGCCGACCACCCGACCGTCATTCGGTCGACAGTGCTTCTGTCGGTCGGTCTGAACTATCACGGTAGCCTTCCCACGGAGCCGGCGATCGCAAAGTATGGCGATCGGCCGCTGCTCATGATCGCTGCTCGCGACGACGTGGACGACGGCCCACAGACGGCAGCGCTTGCCGCAACCGTCCACAATCCGCGTTACAAGGTGCAGGTGTACGACAAGGGCGGGCATGGCACGTCGCTGCTCGGCCCCGGTGTCGGTGGGCTCGACGCCGTCAGGTCGTTCTTCATCGAGACGCTTTCCGTCACGGGTGCCGCTCCCTCAGGCGCGGCCGACTCGACGAACCGCGCGGGTGAACCGACAGCCCGCGAGGGCACCGCAAAGCCCTGATGCCGTCAGGCCTGCTACGGTTTCTCGTCGGGTTGGCGATCGGCGCGGCCGTCGGATTCCTCGCGGCAAACGCCTTTGATCGATCGCGTCAGCCTCAAGGTGTTCCCGCGGCGGTGAATGTGTCGACGCCTCAGACCAGTCCTTCGCCGGCCGGAAGCGACGAGCTCTCTGACGAAGAGCTGAACCGCGCCATCGCAGCTGTCAACGCTCGTCCAAACGACTATGATGCGCAGTTCAACCTGGCCGAGGCGCTGTTGCGGATCGCCGGGAAGCCGGCCGATTCGATCACGTACTATCGACGCGCAAGCGAGCTGAGGCCGAAGAGCGCGGAGCCGCTCGCAGGGCTTGGCGATGCCAACTTTGCGGCTGCGGTCGTCGCGAGCCCCGAGACGGCCGATGCGCGCACGCTCCTTGCCGACGCTGTCGCGGCGTACAGTCGTGCTCTCGCGATCGAGCCGAGAAATGCGGGAATCCTTGCGTCGCGCGGCATGGCGTACTCGATCCTCGACTCACCCCGCATGAGTCGGGCGATTGACGACTACAACGGCGCGCTCGCCATCGATGCCACCCACGAGGCCGCGCTCCTTGGACTGGCCATGGCGCTGTCGGCAGAAGGCAAAGTCGACGAGGCGAACGCCGCCGTCGACAGGCTTGCGCGAGCGCATCCCGACAGTCCGGGAATCGCTCGAGCGCGTTCGGCAATCGCCAGTGCGCCCCGCCGCTCGGGCTGATTTGGGGCAGTCCGCGCACGCACAGGCACAACGCGAGCGCATCTACTGTCCAGCGCGAAGCAATGACCCGGGCATTCAACTGACACGCGTCCGCCAGCCAACCGCTTCGATCCGTCCGGACAAGGTGGACACCGAAGCCCACGCCGTTTCACGCGCCGATGACGCGCGTGCACGGACTGCGCGCCGCGACTGCCCTATTCTGAACAGGCCAGTCGATCGGTGTCCGGGACAACCGTCGACTGGTTGAAACCTGGGTACTTGATTCGCTTGTGGTGGAGGCTGAGCAGCGCCTCGACGATCGCCTCCCGCACCTGCTCGAACTCCCCGATCGTCAGAACGCATTCGTCGAGTTGTTTGTCGGCCAGTACCGAATCCGCGATCTTGCCAACAATCGCATCAACCGCCTCCCGAGTCGGGTCGTCAAGGCTGCGAACCGCCGCTTCGGCCCCATCCGCGAGCATCAGAATCGCCGACTCACGCGTTTGAGGCTTGGGCCCCGGATAACGAAACATGCTCTCGTCAACCAAGGTCCCTTCAGGCGCCGTACGCCGTGCCTTCTCCAAAAAGAAATGCAGCGTTCGGGTGCCATGGTGCCCCGTAATGAGCTCGCGAACCTGCTCCGGGAGCCCTTCCTCCTGTGCGCGCTCCATGCCCCACGAGACGTGCCTGATTATCTGTCGCGCGCTTTCGACCGGATCGAGCTCGTCGTGCGGATTCGGGCCTCCCGACTGGTTCTCAACGAACATTTCGGGCGCGTGAAGCTTGCCGATATCGTGGTAGTAGGCTCCTATTCGCACAAGCAGTACGTTCGCACCGATGGCCTTTGCGGCTTCCGTCGCGATGGAGCTCATCACGTAGGAGTGCTGGTGCGTCCCGGGTGCGCGAATGGCGAGTTCCCTCAGAAGCGGCCTGTCCGCGTTCGCAAGCTCGAGAAGGCGAACGTCGCTGACGATTCCGAACGCAAGCTCTGCAGCGGGCAAGAGAATCGCTGTCAGGGCTGCGGAAAACACGGCGCCGAGGGAGGCAAGGCCGACATCGACGCCGACGACGCCCATGCTCACGGACGATGTGCCCGACACCAGGAGTGCCGCGGCAACCGCAACGACGCTTCCAAGTGCGAGGGCGATCGCGGCACTCGCGACGACAAGGCGCGCATGGTACGTCGACGCCGCCCGGACGGCGACCAGGGACAAGACGACCACGAACACGCCGACCGGCAATCCTCCGGACGGAAGCGCCGAGGTCATCAGCACGACGAGCGGCACCAGCGTGAGTGCCTCGACGAGACCCAGGACTCCGCCGCCGAGCAAGGCAGTTGCAAGTGGCGCGACAACCAGCGGGGTCGCGAGGACGTACATCGGTTCGGCGTGCAGTCCTGCGTGGGCGAACGATCCGAGACGAGTGGATACCTCGAACCCAAGTCGGATGAACCCAACCTGGAGCAGCAGGAGCAGGCTCGAGAGTAGAAACGAGCGACGCGGCCCGGGCACACGCTTCGGATCATGCGATGCGGCGAGCCACAACCCGAAAAGCAGAGACCATGCCAGAATGACCACGCCGGAGCCACGCGCAAGCAGGTTCGGGGTCCGGCGGGTTTTGTTGATTGCGTCAAGGGCTCTCGACATTCGGAGATCGACGGTCTGGTTTCTGTATCCGATCACCTCGCCCGGGGTGTACTCGTCCGATACATCTCCGACGGATGCCCGCGCCTGTTCGCGTGCGGCATTTGTCAACGATGAATTCGGTGTCAACGTCACAGAAACGAGCGGGTTGAGTTCGTCGGCGAGGACACGTCGATCGGCAGGCGGAATGCCATCAAGCGAAAGAATCTCTCGGCGGAGTCCTTCCTTCGCTTCCGAGAGCCGGGTGACATCGCGGAAGAGGACAGGATAGCTCGTGCCGGTGGCCGTGTCGTACGCCGTTAGGTTCGGAACCGCGGGGACGTCATCAGCCAAGACGAGCTTCGACGACTGCGTCTCAAGTGCACGTTTGACGGATGCGATGAGGCTCGGATTGAATCTTTGGCGAGCAAAGATTGCAATGACTGGCTTCCCGCCAAAAGGGAGCTCGGCCTGGTGCGCTGCCGCGAACGCGTCCGGACTTGATGCGAATCGGCCGCGCTCCGACCCGTTGAAGTCCGCGCCCAAACGCGTCAGCGCCACTGAGAATCGGTCGATGGAATCGGCGAGGGCGCCACGCCTGATGTCGAAGACCGGAGGTACCAGGTCCGCTGCCTCCGATCGACGGGCTTCCGTCAGTTGCGGATCCGGAACAGACAACTGGACCGGCGCCACAATCTCCTGCGTGACGCGATCGCCAATGACGTAGTCCAACCGCGGACCCGTAGCGGTTCCCAGCACCAGCCAGGCGATGAGGGCACCTATTGCTGCCGCAGCCGCCAGAAGAGTCCGTCGGGAGGGACCTTCACCTTGTGAGTATTCGCCGATGGCCCGCGTCTCCTCACCGGACATTACCACGTGCGTCGTCCGACTCGCAGCTGCGTGAACTCTAGGCATCGGCCACTATTCGCCGATCGTCGCCAAACGTGGGAAGCCCTGATCGGTCCACGCAACGGCGCACGCTGCGACGAGTGAGGCGGTATCCGATCCTTCAGTTCAAGAGAGCCAGACGCCCGCGAAGCTCACGAATCGCCTCCTCGTTCCCGACGACCGTCAGAACGTCTCCAGCATGAACGCGTGTCGAACCCTTTGGAACGACGAGTCCGTCATCGCGACGGATGACGGCGATCACGCATCCTTCGATCGCAAGCTCTGCAAGCGATCGCTCGCCATCATCGGTCGGCGCGACTTCTATTTCTGCGACGTGATCCGACCGCGCCCCCGCCACGAGCAACCGGAATACGTCCTGCTCCGGAAGTCACCGCCTTCCGCTCCGTTGCGTCACCGTAACCCGGTCGTGGCGATACCCCTCACGAACTGCTTCTGTCCGAGGAAGAACAGCACGACACTTGGAACCGTTGCAAATACGACGGCGGCCATAAGGTGAACATAGTCGACTCGAAACTGCTCCTGAAAGACCGTGAGGCCGAGTTGAACCGTTCGCATGTTGTTCGTGCTCGTAAGCACCAGCGGCTTGAAGAGCTCGTTCCACTCGGCGACGAACGTGAACATGAAGAGCGTTGCGATGGCTGGCCTCGCGAGCGGCACCATGATCTGCCAGAGCACACGCCATCGGCTTGCGCCGTCAACGTACGCTGCCTCTTCGAGTTCATATGGAATCGTCTGAAAGAACTGAGTGAACAGAAAGATACCAAAGGCATTCGCAAGCGACGGCACGATGAGCGCCCAATATGAATTTATCCAGCTCAGCTTGGCAAGAATGACGAAGACAGGAATGACAAGAACCTGAAACGGGACGATGACCGTACTCAGCAGCACCATCAAGAGCGTATCGCGGCCAAAGAATCGGATTCGCGCAAACGCGTACCCAGCCATCAGCGACGTGACGATCTGCCCTGCCGTCACGGTGAGTGCCACAATCAGGCTGTTCAGGAACTGGCGAGAGAAGTTGGTTGCCTGCCAGGCCTCGGAATAGTTCTCGAGTCGAAGCGTCCGCGGGATGAGGCCTGTTCCCGTGCCAGCCTCGTTAGGGTTCGCGAGCGACGTTACGAGCATCGACCAGATCGGGACAAGGAACACGATGGCAACGAGCAGCGCCGAGAGCCATCTCCAGACGGACATCCTCTTGCGAGCGGGCATTGATCATTCCTCGCGGTGACGAAACCTGAACTGCATCCACGTTAGCGCCATGACCATCGCGAGCATCAGCGTCGAGACGGCAGCGGCCTGCCCCATGTCGCCAAACTTGAACGCCTTGTCGAACACGTAGTACACAAGCGTGGTTGTCGAGCCGACTGGACCTCCGCGGGTCATGACGTACATCTGATCGAACGCCCGGAACGCGAAGATGACCGAAACCACGAGAACGAAGAACGTCGTAGGCCAGAGCTGCGGCCACGTGATGAGCCGGAACGTCTGCCAGCCGGGTCGGGCGCCGTCAATTTCGGCGGCCTCGTACGTGCTCGAGGGAATTGCCTGGAGACCCGCAAGAAACAGCACCATGTTGTATCCCGCCTGCTTCCAGAGCCACATCAAGATTACGGCTGGCATGGCCCACGTCTCGCTCTGAAGCCAGTTTGGTCCATCGACGCCAAACCATCGAAGGGTTCCATTGATGAGACCACGGTCGTCGTTCAGCAGCCAGACAAAGACGATTCCTGCCGCGACGCTTGACGTAACGACCGGGGTGAAGAGTGCGGTACGCAGAATCCCAAACGCCTTCAGACGGGAATCGAGCAACAATGCGAGCGCAAGCGAAATTGCCATTCCGACCGGCACGGTAACCGCGGTGAACGTCACCGTGTTCACCACCGCCTGCCAGAATCCGTCGTCCGCGAATATGGCGCTGTAGTTGGCCGTCGCGACGTACGTCATCCGGTCGTCGAGGATGTTCCACTCGTGCAGACTCACGTAGCAGAGTTCGCAGATCGGGTAGATCACGAAGATGCCGAGAAGTAGCCCCGCCGGGAGCACGAAGAGATACGCTGCGACGGCGTCTCTGTGTCCGCGCGTCATTGGAACAGCCGATCGACATCTGCCGAGGCTCGCGAAAGCGCCTCCTCTGAGGAGTACTTTCCATAGAGCGCGGCCTCAATGTGGCGTCCGAGTATTGCCGACATTGCAGGGTATTCGGGAATGGACGGTCGCGCCCGGCCAACGGTCATCTGGTCGTTATGAACCTTCACGATCGGATTGTCCCGAAGGAATGCCTGATACCGTTCGGTGTTCGCGGCCGACTTTGACACGGGGAGGTATCCAGTGGCGATCGCCCAGTCCACCTGAAAATCCGGGCTCATGACAAACTTCATAAATTCCCACGCGGCGTGCTCGCGCGCTGGATCCGAGCGGAAGAGAAACAGCGACTCGCCACCGATATTCGTTGCCGCTTGCCGATCGCGCGGGAGCGGGAACACGCCCACGTCGACATCAGTCCGATCGTTGAGGAGTGCGAGGTTCCACGGTCCGTTAATGACCATGGCAACACGGCCCGAAAGGAGGTCATCCATCTTGTATCCCGCGTCCGCTTCCGAGAACACTGCTGAGCCGTCCTTCACAAGCGATTTCCAGAAATCGAGAGCCTCCACTCCGGCGGGCGCGCCAAACGCGGCCTCGTGTTTCCCCGATGTGAGCAGTTCGCCACCTGCCTGCCAGAGGAAACACTCCCACGTCCAGACGGTCCACTCGGACGTGCCAATTGGTAGTTGGAATCCGGAAACACCGTCGCGAGTGAGTCGTGCCGCTGCATCGCGAAACTCGGCCCACGTCTGCGGAGGCCGATCGATCCCGGCGCGAGCGAACATTGCCTTGTTGTAGTAGACCGCCAGGTTGTTTGCGGAGAACGGAGTGGCGTACACCTCGCCGTCCATCGTGCCCAGTTCCCAGAGCGACGCGTAGATGTCGTCCTTTGAGAAAGTCGGGTCCTGAGCGATGAAGTCGTCCACGCTCCTCAACACACCTGCCTTGGCATACTTCGGAAAGTATGCCGGTGCCCACCACAGCAAATCCGGAGGCGTGCGGCCGGCGACGGCGGCGTCAAGCTTTGGCCCGAGTTGATCGGCCGCGCCATACACCTGTGCCTCGAGAAGGATATCGCTGTGCAGGCGGTTGAACTGATCGATTTTGGCGGCGAGGACCCTGTTGTTGATTCCCGATTCCATACCGTGCCAGAGGGTTATTTGCACCTGCCGCCGTTGTGCGGGCGGCCCCCAGCAGGCCATACCCGCCAACCAGGTGAGCATGAGAAGAACGACGGCTGTTCGGCCTATCCGGTCCATTCGACTGGCGCGGCATGGAATTGGAAATCCGTCCTGACTTACGCAACCCCCGTACCATCCGTGACCGAATGTCTGCGCATTGACGGACAAGTCGTGGCGATTCGTGCGGCGCCTGCGTTCCGATCCGCGAGTCGGATCGAAAGTTGCAGGACGTTGATCTGGTCTCGGACGATCCTTGGAGCACGTGCCGGATCGTCCAACAGCACCGTAGGGCCGGACCCACGAGACAGCGCAGTCGTGGAGTTTTGGGACAGGCCTGCCCCATTTCGCCACGGCGCGCCGGAGTCCACGCGTGTGTCGCATTGCTTTCACGTCGGCTCGATGCGCGGAACGCAAGTTGCACTCATCCAGAGTGAATTGGGGCATGAACAAGAAAGCGCGGGACGGATCAACAGAGTTCGTGCCGTGCATGTCGGATTCGGCGTGCCGGGATGCCAGCGCAGCGCTGGCGAGGGTCCATTCCCACATTCCGCTCGTCGCGAAGCACGACGTCGTGCCTCACACCGAACGAGGTCGTTGGAAAGCACGTGAAAGGGCGACGACTGGATGTGATGATGCTCAGCCTTCACGGGCTTGTTCGCGGCACAGATCTTGAGCTTGGCCGCGATGCCGACACGGGCGGGCAGGTGACCTACGTCGTGGAACTTGCCCGTGCGTTGTCTCAACATCCGGGCGTCGAACGTGTGGAGCTCGTGACCCGGCTCATCGAGGACCCGAATGTTTCAACGGATTACGCCGTGCCTGTTGAAGCGCTTGCACCAAACGCGCAGATCCGGCGCCTTCCGTTCGGGCCACGTCGGTACATCCGCAAGGAACTGCTCTGGCCGCATCACGATCAACTTGTCGACAGAATCCTGTTGCACATCCGGCGGCGAGGACGGCGCCCCGACGTTATCCACTCGCACTACGCTGACGCGGGCGAGGTCGCTCGGAAACTCTCGTATCTGCTTGGCATACCGCATGTGCACACCGGCCATTCGCTCGGACGATGCAAGCGGGCACGGCTCGTGGCAGCCGGAAGGCGCGAATCGACCATTGATCGTCAGTACAACTTTGAACGGCGAATCTCGGCCGAAGAGGCTGTCCTCGCACATGCGTCGCTTGTCGTGACGAGCACGCGACAGGAAATCACGGATCAATATCGACTCTACGAAAATTTCGACTGTCGGCGAGCGGCTGTGATACCACCGGGAACGGACGTGACGAGATTTTCGCCGCCGCAGCGCGACCTGACCGAGGAACGCGCGGCGGGACTCATCGATCGTTTCCTGCGCGAGCCCGCCAAGCCATTGATTCTCGCGATCAGCAGACCGGATGCCCGGAAAAACCTTCGACGCCTGCTAGCTGCCTATGCCGGTTCACCGAGTCTGCGCGAACTGGCGAACCTCGTCCTTGTCATCGGGAACCGCGTCGACATCCGTGAACTCGACGAGACGCCGCGCGACGTCTACATGGATCTCCTGCTCGACATCGATCGGTATGACCTCTACGGACGCGTGGCGATCCCGAAGCAGCACACTCAGGGCGAACTCGCGGGGATTTATCGGCTCGCCGTGAGGCGGCGGGGTGTCTTCGTGAACCCCGCGCTTACAGAGCCGTTCGGACTGACGCTGATTGAGGCGGCGGCGAGCGGTCTGCCGATCGTCGCGACGAACGATGGCGGACCGCGCGACATCGTCGACAACTGTCGAAACGGTTTGCTTGTTGATCCGCTCGACCCGTCGGCGATTGCACAGGCTCTTGAGGCGGCCATTTCGAACCCGGAGCAATGGAGGCAATGGTCGCGCAACGGAGTAAAAGGCGTCCGAACGCACTACACGTGGTTCGCGCATGTCGAGAAGTATGTGAAGAACGTGCAAGCGGTCCTTCGGCGTGAGCGAAAGCGCATCCGTCGAGGCCGTGTCTCACTCAAGCGCGACAGCGCGTCTCAATTGCCGCTCGTCACGAACGCGCTGGTATCTGACATCGACAACACGTTGATAGGCAATCGGCACGGGCTCGACCAACTCGTCGAGTGGATTGCTGATCGTTCGGATCGGGTGGCATTCGGCATCGCCACGGGCCGAAGTCTTGAAAGTGCCGCGGCAGTGCTGGCCCGCTGGCGAGTTCCCACGCCGGACGTACTGATTACGTCAGTCGGCAGCGAGATCAACTACGGTCCCGACCTCCGACAGGATGGCGGATGGGCGGAGCACATCCGACACCGGTGGCGACGCGATGCCGTTGAAAACGCCCTTGGAGGGCTCCCGGGGCTCGAGCCCCAGGCTGCGGAGAATCAGCGCGAGTTCAAGCTCAGTTACAACATCGACCCGGGTCGAATGCCAAGTGTGCGCGACCTTGCCGCAATGCTCCGGACGTGCGGGCTCCAGGCGCGTTTGATCGTCTCGTCTGGTCGCTACCTCGACGTTCTCCCGATCCGCGCGTCGAAGGGGCTCGCGCTCCGTTATCTCGCATACAAATGGGGACTCCCCCTCGATGCGTTCCTCGTTGCTGGTGATTCGGGCAACGACATCGAAATGCTCGTCGGCGACACTCGCGGTGTCGTCGTCGGCGGCTATAGTTCTGAATTGCGTGCGCTCGAGGGCCGCGACCGCATATTCTTTGCCGAGGGGCGAGCGGCGCTCGGCATTCTCGAGGGAATCGCACACTATGAATTTGCAGGCGGTCTTCCGAAGCCCCCGATGGACCTTGCCAGGACCGCCACACCAAGATCTTGAGCGGGTTGAAGTGGCCGGTTGACGTGGAAAACCGTGAGTGATGATCTGATCGAGTATGCGCGCGAGCATCGCAACGTCATCGACGCCTTGATGCGCGCGTACTTCGGTATGGAGCGGCCGTTTCTGCTTCAGTCTGATCTCCGGCAGGGCTTTGAAGATGTCTGCCAGAAGTACGGCGACGGACTTCGAGCCTCGCCGCTCGCGCAGTTCGTGCGTGAACTGCAAGACGGGTCGTTTCGTGAGCCGTGGGCGTACCTGGCAGTGCGCAAACGTATCGGGCGCTGGGAATACGTAAGGTTTCACCTCGAAAGCCTCGTACTCGAGGAGGTGACGGTCGCCGAGTATCTCACCTTCCGCGAGCACCTCGCGCCGAGCCGCACCAAAGCGGAGCCCCTCGAGGTCGATTTTGGCCCCTTCAGGGAAGGCCATCCACGACTGCAGGAGTCCGAGTCGATCGGCCTCGGTGTCCAGTTCCTGAACCGTCAACTGTCGAGCGAGATGTTCAGGAACCTGAAGGAGGGCCATGCGCGGCTCCTGACATTCTTGACACTGCACGCGATCGATGGCCAGACGCTGCTCGTTGCGAAGAGTTTTTCAAGCGTTGACGCGTTTCGTACGGCGCTGCGTCAGGCGATTGGACTTCTCGAGCCGCTCGTCCCCGAGTCGCCATGGTCAGATGTCGCAGAACCTATGGCTCGCATCGGATTTGCAGCAGGATGGGGGAACACGGTTGGGCGAGCGATGGACACGATGAACCTGTTGCGTGACATCCTCGAGGCGCCGTCGCCCATGTCGCTCGAATCGTTCCTCGCCCGGGTTCCGATGATCTCGAGAATCCTGATCCTGTCGCCTCACGGCTTCTTTGGGCAGGACAATGTTCTCGGGTTGCCCGACACGGGCGGTCAGGTCGTCTACATTCTTGACCAGGTTCGAGCACTCGAGTGCGAGATGCGCGATCGATTGCACGTCCAGGGAGTCGAGGTTGAGCCTACGATACTTGTTGTCACGCGCCTTATCCCCGATGCCGGAGAGACAACGTGCGACGAGCGACTCGAGCGCATTCGCGGGTGCAGCAACTCATGGATTCTGCGCGTTCCCTTCCGGAGCGACAGCGGCGAGGTCGTACGCCAGTGGATCTCGCGCTTTGACATCTGGCCCTTTCTCGAGGGTTTTGCCGCCGAGGTCGAGCGGGAGGTCGTCGCCGAGTTCAGAGGGCGACCGGATCTCATCATTGGAAACTACTCGGACGGCAATCTCGTCGCGACACTGCTCAGCCGTCGGCTTGGCGTGACGCAGTGCAACATTGCGCACGCGCTCGAAAAGACCAAGTACCTGCTGTCGGCGATCTACTGGCAAGAGCACGAGTCGAAGTACCACTTTTCATGTCAATACACGGCGGATCTGATCGCGATGAATGCGGCTGACTTCATCATCACGAGCACGTACCAGGAGATCGCCGGTGGCGAGTACAGCGTTGGACAGTATGAGAGCTACCAGTCGTACACGATGCCCGGGCTCTACAGGGTTGTCGACGGCATCGATGTGTTCGACCCCAGGTTCAACATCGTTTCACCCGGAGCGGATCCGGACGTTTATTTCTCGTACGCTGACTCCGACTCGCGACTCAAGGGGCTCGAGTCACAGATTGAAGACATGGTCTACGGTGGTCAGCGCGCGGATTCTCGGGGCGTGCTGGAAGATCGAGCCAAGACCCTTGTCTTCACCATGGCGCGGCTCGATCGCGTCAAGAACCTGACAGGGCTCGTCGAGTGGTTCGCCATGAGTGAGCGTCTGCGGCGTGTCGCAAACCTGTTTATCATCGGCGGCCACGTCGACCGGAACCTGTCGACGGACCGCGAGGAGCGGGCAGAGATCGACCGGATGCACGCTCTCATGGATCAATTCAACCTCGATGGCGGGGTGCGGTGGCTGAGTGCCCGCCTCGACCGCAACCTTGCGGGTGAACTCTACAGGACCGTCGCCGACGCCCGTGGTGTCTTTGTACAGCCCGCACTCTTCGAGGCTTTCGGTTTGACGATCATCGAGGCGATGTCGTCAGGTCTCCCCACATTCGCGACGCGGTACGGTGGTCCGCGCGAGATCATCCGCGACGGCGTGTCGGGATTCCACATCGACCCGAACGATGGAATGGCTGCTGCCAACAGAATCGCGGAGTTCCTGGAACGGGCATCCGATGATCCATCAGTCTGGCGACAGGTTTCGTCGTCGGCGCTTTCCCGTGTTGAAGAGCGATACACGTGGAAGCGATACGCGGAGCGGCTGATGACGCTTTCTCGAATCTATGGATTCTGGAAATTCACAAGCGACTTGGACAGAGTGCAGACAGACCGATATCTGAAGATGTTCTACTCCCTGCAGTTTCGGCCGCTCGCGAATTCAGTCGGCGGCATGCAGGATCACGTCGAACGTACGTAGCGCGATTCCTGCAAGCCGTTCGCGGCGGATGCAGGTCGCGCAGGGCGAGATGTGCCGCGTTACTGGCGTTGGTGTTCGCTCCGAGGAGATACGCGCGGGCACGACGACGTACCTGAGCGCATCCGCCTCGACCGACCGCAATCTGGCATCCTGCGCCGTGGATGACGCGTCGTCAATCCGACAATGGTATGGAGATTGCAAACTACACGGTGTGATGATTCGTAACAAAATTCCGATAAAACCAGCTGCCAACGAGGGCGCCAGCACCGTCCGCGTCATCCAGTGCCCATCGTGCACACAATTCTGGCTGAGTCACGCCAGGCCGGGCGATCAGCTCATTTGCCGGTCGTGTCGCCACGTGTTCATCGCGAAGAACGCTGCTCCGGTGGCGTTTTCACGACGTCGTCGCGAGGCCGCGACACCCGAGGTCGTAACACGGCAGTCACGCAATATCCACTGGGCATCTTCAGACGAGGACACGGGCGACGATCCGCGCTTGGCGAGCGAGTGAACGGAGGACACGTCATGAAACAACGGATGAGGATCGCCAGTATCGCCGGGTTGGCAGCGTTCGCACTCATCGCCCTGCAGGTCAACGTTTCGGCGCTCGCAGCGCTGCCGACACAGAATGACCAGATCCAGGTGGAACGTTCCAGCATTCTGACCGGGGTGTTCCGGGGTATCCAGCTCGGAATGACGTCTCAAGAGGTTCGCAAGCTCATCGGTAAGTCCGATCTCAAGGATGACGAACTGGAGCTCTTCAAGTTGTCCGCTACGAGGCGGATCCGTGTGTACTACGCTGCCGACGGTCGCGCGCGAGCAATCGTGTCGACATTCTTCGGGGACGACAGCGGAGCGCCGGCACCCGAGGCGGTTCTCGGGACATCGATCCGGCTTGCGGAAGACGGATCGGGGTCGGGCACCCTGGAGAGCCCGGACGAAGGATACTCCATCGTCTACAGTCGCGTGGGCGGAGACAACCCGATGGTTCTGATCACGATGCAGAGGCTCTGACTGCTGGTCCCAATGCCAAATGATCGGAGCGTCACTGTTCCGAGGTACTCTGGTTCTTTCGTTCGCCCATGTCGTCATCGAGCTGTCGTCGCAGGTGTTCGTAGGTTCGTTCAGCGACAAGTCCTTCACGGACAAGCTCAGCGAGGCGTGCCCGCCGTATGTCGCCGAGGTGGTCGAGAATTCGCTGCTCCTGTTCGCGCTCGAGCACGCTGTTCTCCACGTCGAGTACCGCGAGTCGAGCATGAAGCTCGTCGCGCGCAGCTGCGAGACTGCCTTGAAGTTTGCGATAGAGGGTATCTGTCAAACCTCCACGATCTCTCAGGGATTCAAGCTCCGCTCGCGCAGACGTCTCGACCAGCAACGCCGCCTGCAGCAATTCCAGCTCTTCGCAACCTCGATCCACACTCGTGAAACCGAGACGCCGCAGCAGTGGCCGCATCGTCAATCCCTGCGCGAGAAGGCTGAATAGAACTGCCCCAAAGGTCATCGTCACGAGCAGGGGCCGGTCGGCGACCGTAAGCGGAAGGCTCAACGCGAGGGCGATCGAGAGCGAACCCCGAAGTCCGCCCCAGAACAACACATGCTGCCAGGACCATGGTGCGGGTTGCGTAAACCTGTTGACGACCGGCATGAGCGTGTAAACGGCCACGGCTCGTCCTGCGAGCATCGCCGCGATCCCGCAGGCGATCGCCAGCCCGTCCGACGCAAGTGACGAGAGCTGCACCTCGAGCCCAATCAGAAGGAACACCAGCGAGTTCACAACAAAGGCTGCATACTCCCAGAACGAGTTCACGGCAATCTGCGTCGTTGCCGACATCCCGATGCGTCGACCGTAGTTGCCGATGACAAGACCTGCGACCAGTACAGAGATCACGGGCGACACGCCGATGGTTTCTGCCGCGAAATACGAACCGTATGCGGCGACGGTGGTCAGCGTGATCTCGAGCAGATAATCCTCGAATCTCGACGTCAGCGTGGATGCCACGACTCCCACGGCAGCGCCTATCGCAAGGCCACCGAAGACGACGAGCACGAATTCACGAACCGATGAAAACGCGATAGCGACACCCGAATCGGACACCACGCCAAGGACTACACCGAGAATGATTCGAAACACCACAACCGCCGTTCCGTCGTTGAACAGGCTTTCTCCTTCGACCACGCTCGACAGCCGTGCCGGCAGGTTGAGCTTCTTGAAGATCGCAAGCACCGACACGGGATCTGTCGCCGAGATCATCGCGCCAAAAAGCAGCGCCGTTGGATACGTGAGTCCGGCAGCATAGTGAAGGACCACGGCCACGACTCCCACCGACACAACGACACCGGCAAGTGCCAGCGTGAGAATGGGAACGAGGTTTGCACGCAGGTGATCGAGCTTCAGATTCCATGCCGCCTCGAACAGGAGTGCAGGCAGGAAAACGAGGAGGATCAGATCAGGTGAGATATGCACGACCGGCAAGAAGTGCATCGGTGAGATGACAAGACCGACCACGACGAGAAGCAACGTATATGGAACGCGGAGCCACCTCGTCGCCATTGCCACGCCCGAGGCAACGAGGAGCAATCCGATGAGGACGATGACAACGTGGTGCGTTTCGCTCATTGTGTCGGTGAGTCCTGCGAATCGAGTGCCGAGGCTCAACTCGAGCGAACGCTACCGTGTCGAATCGCGCAGAACAAGTGCATGAGCCGACGGTCTTGATCGTAACCCGGTGTGCGCGTGCGCCCGTTCGGCCTGCCCTGCCTCCGCAAGGCCAGGATACGGCGTTCGCAGGGGATCCATTCGGCTACCAACGTATCGCTGCGCGAGCACCTCGAACCGGATGCCGTGGCGAAATGCGACAACGATGTCGCATAATTCCACGGTACGCAGGACACAGAACACGTTCGGGCGCTGCTCGCGGCTGTCATTTCATGTTGTTGGCCGGTCGAACGAGCGCCGCTCCGCCGAATGGCAGCCAACTTGCTCCGTGATACCGAGCAACGGCAATGGCATGAGCATAAGCACGCGGTTAGTAATTGTCCTCACACTCGCTGTCGGCGCCATCATGGGTGCGGCGGGCTATGTTCTTGTGCACAGACAGGCCTCGGCACTCATGTCGCACCGGCGCAGCGAGGCGATGGCACATGCGATAACACTGCAACTCGCGCTCGACAATGATTACCGAGCTGGGCGGATTGACGATGCGAAACGACTCATCGATCGGCTGAGCGAGAATCTCAAGATCGAGGGCGTGGTTCTCTACGACGAGCACGGGAATGTGGAGGCGACACCCAGTGCTCTTGCTGGAGGCGAATTTGGCAACTCACCAGATGTTGAGAGGGTCATCGAGACGGGTGCCACGATCGAGCGAATTCGCACGATCAACGGTGTTGACTTCCTGTCGGTGACGATGCCGCTCGATCTTGGAGCCGGACGGCGCGGCGCATTTGAGATCATCGAAGTTCTGACGTTCGTGAAAGCCGATATCGCACAAGCACAGCTGAATGTCGCTGCGACGACCTTTTTGCTCATCGTGACGATATTTATTGTGGTGTACTTTGTCGCTCGTCGGAACGTGGCGCGTCCCATCCGATCGCTGCTTGCGGGTGCGCGGGCCCTCGGGAGTGGAGACCTGTCACATCGCGTGGCGCTTCCTGCGTGGGGAAGCGAATTTGGCGAACTTGCTGCCGAATTCAACCGGATGGTGAGTCGGCTCGAGGAACAGCGACTCGAGGTTGCACGTGAGGCCGATGAGCGCCTCGCACTCGAGCGCGAGTTTCGCCACAACGAGCGACTTGCGCTCGTCGGCCGACTGGCTGCGGGCGTGGCTCACGAGGTGGGAGCGCCGCTGAATGTGATCGACGGCCGCGCCGAGCAACTTCTTGCCAAACCTGACGCCCCGCTCGATCAGCGCCAGCGCAACCTCACTATCATTCGCAACCAGACTCATCGGATTGTGCGAATCGTCCGCCAGCTCCTCGATTTGGCCCGACCGTATTCGATGCGGATCGTACCTGTCGACCTCTCCGCACTCGCTTCGGGCGTCTGCGAATTGCTCAGCACCGAGACATCAACTGCTGGAATCAGCGTCAATTTCAGCACGGCGGGACATGTCGTCGTAGACGCGGATGCCGACCTTTTGCAGCAAGTGCTCCTCAACATATGCATGAACGCTGTCCAGGCGATGCCTGACGGGGGAACGCTCAAAGTCGATGTATCCGAGCATTCCGGTTCTGCAGCCGTGCGGATCGAAGACACCGGGCATGGCATTCTGCCGGAGCACATCGAGCACATTTTCGAACCGTTCTTTACAACGAAGGACGTCGGCCGTGGCACCGGACTCGGTCTCAGCGTTTCGCGCCGTGTCGTCGAGGACCACGGCGGCAGGATTCTTGTCTCGCGCCCCTCTGCCGGGGGCGCAGTCTTTACGATCCAGATTCCGCTTGCAGGGTCGGCGGAGAGCAATACGAAGAGCCCGTCCGTGGATAAGGAGGTATTAGGTGAGCAAGGCGCGGTTGCTCGTCGCTGAAGACGACGCCGATATGCGGGATCTGCTGGTGGATGTTCTCGAGGAATCGGGCTATGACACGATGGTCGCGGTTGACGGAACCGACGCACTGGTGCGCATTGGCCAGCAACAAACGCACATAGACCTCATCGTATCGGACGTGCGAATGCCCGGAGCGACCGCGTCCGACGTGCTCGCGGCAGTGTTGAAGACTCGACCTGAAGTCCCGGTCATAGCGATCACCGCTTTTGGGTCCGTGGAGCACGCCGTCGAGATGGTCAAGTCCGGAGCATTCCAGTACCTCATCAAGCCGTTCGAGACTGGCGATCTGCTTGGTGCAGTAGAAGCGGCTCTCGAGTCGAGCGCACCGCAACGAGAGCAGGCTCGCCTTCGCCGCGAGGTTCCGCACGCTCCGGCCTGCATCGTCGGCGCATCACGCACAATGCGGGAACTGTTCGATCTCGTCGACCGGGCAGGTCGCAGCACGAGTACCATCCTGATAACGGGCGAGTCGGGAACCGGTAAGGAACTCGTGGCGCGCGCCATCCATGAGACGTCCGAACGGCGTGGTGCGTTCGTGCCTGTCAATTGTGCGGCCATACCTGCAGATCTGATCGAATCGGAGTTGTTCGGGCACACAGGCGGGGCATTCACAGGAGCTCGTCAGTCCCGCGCGGGGCTGTTCGAGGCAGCGAATGGCGGGACTTTGTTCCTCGATGAGGTCGGCGACATCCCGCTCGGGTTCCAGCCAAAGCTCCTTCGCGCGTTGCAGGATGGTGCGGTTCGTCGCGTTGGCGCCGACAGGGAGCGTGAAGTCGATGTCCGCATCGTCGCAGCGACGAACCGCGATCTCGATGAGCAGGTGCGACTCGGTGAATTCCGCGAGGACCTCTACTGGAGGCTGAACGTCATCCACGTGCGTGTTCCGCCATTGCGTGAGCGGCCGATCGACATTCCATTGCTCGTCGAGCACTTTCTGACGCGCGTGTGCGAGGCCGCAGGGCGGCCGCCGCTTGACGTGGCGCCTTCGACACTTGCGATTCTGACCGCATACTCGTGGCCAGGCAACGTGCGCGAGCTCGAAAACGCCGTCCAGCGTGCGGTCGCTCTTGCGCGCGGTGCAGTCCTTTCGCCCGAGGACCTGCCCGAGAGGATATGGTCGACCGGAATGGCTTCGGCCATTGTGGCGCGTGCACGCGAACGGAGCCTCTCCTTACGGGAGCTCGAGCGAGAGTACATCCTGCAAACGCTGGACGATACAGGCGGGAATAAGACGCGTGCAGCTGAGCAGCTCGGACTCGACCGGAAGACGCTCTACCGAAAGCTCGACGAATACTCGAACGACTAGGCGATACCCGTGCGGCGCCTATCAATGTGCCCACCGATCTGGTCGGGTCTGGCGAGTGGATCGGAGGAGCCTGCAGCCCCTCGTTCCACCCGCCAGGCGACGACAGCTACGGCTTGCCCTGGCCGCTCAGGAAATCGAGCGTAAAGCCCACTTGCTCGGCTGAGTTCGTTCGGAATATGACGTCGACATTCATCGTCTCGCCGGGGTCGACCTCGCCGTGCGGCACGAATTCGCGCATGTACGGGACACCAGGTGACGGCAGGTGCTCCGAAAACCCTTCTGCGCCGACAACCGACGCCCCAGGCGACAGATTCATGAAGCACATCAGGAGATGCGTGTCGATGGGGCTGCTTCCGATGTTCGTGAGCGACAAGTGATGCGTCTCCATATTGTGCGCGGCGTCTCGCTCAACCCCGCGCACGCCGACAAAGATCTGTCGGCTCACATCGAGGAACTCGAGCCCACGGTCGCGCCGGGTCAGGCCATCGTCGCTCGACGGGCAGAGTCCGCTCGGCATCAATCCGTCGACTGCGCCGTATGCAACAAGCTCGGGCCGGTTCGCCGAATAGATCAGATCCCGCTCGTTGAGCTCGAATGAATCCGTCGACGAGTTCGGGTCGAAGCGCGCGAATGCCGGATCATAGAGACCGTTGTCGAGGAAATCGACGAGAGCGTCAATCTGTCTCGGCGTCAGCCCAAGCCCGGGTTCAGAGCCGGGCCCGCGAGGGTGCGTAAAGAGCGGCGTGACATTGCCGGCGGCCACGGCAAGAGCATCCTGGGGTATACCCGCGTTGAAGTAGTTCACGACCTCGCGCGTCGAAGTGAACAGCGCCGAATGCATCATCTGTCCACCCGAATCCCTGAGCTGCCGCAGCGTCAGCGTCCGGAACTTGTAGTTGTCTTCCGATTGCAGCGTGATCTCGCCGCGGCCGATATCGTGGTGGTTCGGGTCCTCGAGCGCGATGGCGCCGAGCTGCTGGAGCGGGTGGTCGCCTACACCGACATTGAAGAAGTTCTCGTTGACAAGCACGCCCGCTTCGTCACCAAGCTGCTTGTTGAGCATCGGACCACTGTGGCACTGGATGCAATTTGCCCCGCCGTGCGCGGTATCGTTGAGAAACAACTTCAGACCGTTAAGCTGCCTCTTCGTAAGTGCACTGTCGTCGCCAGCGAGGAAACGGTCAAACGGCGTGTTCCTTGTGACGACCGTGCGAAGAAAGGTCGCCACAGCCCGTTCGATCGTTGCATCGTTGATCAGATCGTTGATATCGAGGGTCTGCTCGTAGATGGCGGCCTCGTCGGGAAACGCGTCGTGAAACAGCTTCACGTAGACGGGCGATTCCTGAATCGCCGATTGCTGGGTCTCGAGCATTCGATGAACGTTGAATGCGATTTCGCAAAGATTCTCGGCCGCGGGAAGGTGGTGCGGATTGTCAACCGACTCCGTCTCACCGGCCTTGCCGTTCAACAGCAGGCGTGTGTTGAATCCAAAACCGATCATGCTCGGAGATAGACGCGGAACGGAGTCGACGGCATCAAAGCGTCCGTCCTTGACGACGATGCCGTTGATGATCTCCTGCTGGCCGGTTGGGATAACGTCTTGCAGACCCGGTTGAATGCGCCTGCGGACATGAAACACTCCGGCCGAATCGGTGAATCCGCGTCCCTCGCCCCCCAAGTGGAGGTTTATCACTTGTCCCGCCTTCCCAGCGACCTCGCCGAGATGGCATGACCCGCACGAACCGGTGCGCGCCGTGGACGGAAGGCCTCCGAACTCCGGGTGAATACGGTTGGACCGGACAGGGTCGAAGAAGAGAAGCTTTCCCAGATACCTCTTTGCCTCCGTGATCTGGTAGCGAGGGTCAGGCGCCCCGTCCGTGAGCAACGGTTGCGGAAGAGCAGCGTCGCTCGATGGGACGCGAAGCTTGTCAATGCCCCCGACTCGCACGGCGAGCGCGTCGCGCACCGCTCGAGCTCGGTTCGCACCCGCAACCTTGTCGAGGTCGACGGCGCCCTGCTGTGCACGGCCGTGTACTGACACAATGGAGAGTGCGATTACAACCGCACCGAGAATAAGAGCAAGCCGTAACGGACGAATGAGGTTACGCATTTCTGATTGAGCTCCTTGTGCGATCCCGACCGAGCTGGACAGGCACTTATGAACCGGCCGCACAGCCAGAATCGACAGCATCAGCACGCGACGTCGCGCACAATCGGTTTCGGCCGGGCGAACAACCGTTGACGGTCCCGAGGCGGTTCAGCCTGACAACGTCGCTGAAGAATGAATTCGGCATGCAGAACGAGGTTCCGGCAACCGTCTGACGTGACGTCAAATCCATAGTGACTTGGAAGGAATCACACTAACCAGGGTTGGGGACGGACATAGCGTACTCCGAGTTGAGAAGCCCTTCAATTCTTCTTTGCGTGGCCAGAGCCGGCCGCGGACGAGTGCGCGACTCGAGGAGCTGCCGAGAATCGTGCACGATTCTGCAGGTTGCGGCCGCTCGAAGCACCGGCGGCCAGGGGTCGCGGGCCGTGCCATCCTTCAACCAGCTCATCCTCGGTAGAAGTCTTCTGAAGCGGTCGCTTTCGAGCGAGGGACGATGGAAACGTCGATATCGCTGATCTCTTCGACGGCGCGTGCCTGAGCCCGCACGATATCCGACATTGCGATCAACCCGACGAGCCGGCCGTCTGCGCGGTCGACAACCGCCAGTTGCGACACGCCCTGGTTGTTCATACGTACTGCTGCGCGCGTGAGCGCATAGTCCGGATAGACATAATTGGCGCGATCGGCGATCTTCTGAAGCTCGTCGTTACCGGAACCTTCCGCGACGACGCGCCGCATTCTGTTTCGCGTAACCAATCCACCAAACACACCTCGCTCGTCAACGATCGGGTAAGTTGAATGACTGAGCTCCTGTGTCCGCCTGGCGGCCTCGTCAGTGGTCAACGCGGCTGGCAGGGTGACCAGGTCAACGGTCATCGCATCAGAGACTCGCACGAGTTCGAGCGCGTGGCTGACCGTGCCGCGCCTGTGCGGCAGGTGGATTCCATCCTGCTCGAGCAACGCGTCGTATATGGGTGTCGGACGCCAACGGCGCGCCAGACCGTACGCCGTCATGTTTGCGATCATGAGTGGGAGTACGAGCGAGTATCCGTCCGTCATCTCAAAGATGATGAGCACAGACGTAATAGGCGCGCGGATGATCCCAGCAAACACAGCCCCCATGCCGACGAGCGCAAAGGCGCCGACCTCGGATTGCGGGTGATGAAACAAAGCCACATCGCACCATCCCACCGCGCCGCCGAGCATTCCGCCAATGAAAAGTGCAGGAGCGAAGATACCGCCCGCACCTCCGCTGCTGTAGCTGAAAACAGTTGCGACAAGCTTCAGCCCACCAAGCACGAGCAGGACCTTGAAACCAAGGTTTCCTGAGAGCGCTTCGAGAAGCGTGTCATAGCCGCCACCCGTGACACCCCCGGTCTGAAGCCATACGGCAGCCACGACAGCGAGGCTTCCCGTCACCAGGCCTCCAAGAGCGGGTTGCGCCCATTTCGGAACGATCGTCATCGCGAGAAAACGCGCGCGCAGTTTCAGGAGCGATTCAGTGAACCCGAGTGACGCGAAACCTGCAAGGATTCCGAGAAACGCATACAGACCGAGTGACGACGCGTAGTGTAGTCCGTATCCGCGAGGAACGGCGAACACGGGGTGTTCGCCGAGGACACCGCGCTCGGTGACTGCTGCGAGGGCGGCGGCAACGACCACTCCAGAGAGCATGGTCTGATCGAGATCGCCCACGATCTCCTCGAGTGCAAACGTGACCGCGGCAATGGGCGCGTTGAACGCCGCCGCGATGCCTGCAGCGGCGCCGACCGGCAGCAGTCGCGCGAGGTTTGGACGCGACAGCGCCGCCATGCGTCCGAGGCGGCTCACAACGCCTGCACATATGTGGACCGTTGGACCTTCGCGGCCAAGCGACGCGCCAGATCCAATCTGTAGTGCGCCGACGAGAAACTTGCCCACGGCGTCCCGAAGCGGAACGCGGCCGCCATTGACGGCGTACGCGGCCTTTACCTGGGGTATTCCACTGCCACGAGCTCCCGGAAATACGTAGTGAAGGAGGAGGCCGCACACGAGTCCACCGAGTGTCGGCGTCGCAATCACCAGTATGACTTGCCATGTTCCGGGCGCCGAAAACGAGCGGTCGATCAGGAACCGCTCGGCGAGACGGATCGCGAGGTGAAACGCAACGGCAACAGCGCCACACACGACTCCGGCAACGATCGTGAGAGCGAAGACACGTTGCCGCTCGGACGGGAGGAGCGACACCAGGACCCGGAGAGCTCCGGCTTCCGCGCCTCGCCGTCCCCCGAGGCGCCACGCGGCTCTGACTCTGCGAATCAGGCGCATTGGTTTGCATCATATGGCCCGGCCCGATTTCGATCAACCACGCCGCGATGATGTCGGCATAGAGACAGCCCCAGCCCTGCAGCCATTGGGCTGTGAAACGCGCCAAGACCGGTGACACGACCACGCGCACCTCGCGTCGGACAAACACTGCGTAGCGTCTCGCAACGTGCGAGACATCCTCCTCGCCGCGATGTTGTTCTCGCCGCACTCGGGCAGTATGGAGTCACGACGTCGCAAACCTTGCGTTTCGCACTGCACTCAACTCGCCAGACATCGTGCTGTTGCTGATTTGCCGAGCGGCGTAACATCGCGACAAGAAACCCTCTTGCTCGACGTATACGACGTGCTGCAGACTCCTGACGTTCCGGTGGCTGGCGTGGTCCGGCCGCTCGACGCTGCGCGCGTCCCATCTTCAAGTGACACCGTGCCAAATCTCCTCTACGTCGGCCGTGATTCGGCAACGCTCGCCCTGCTCGAACGGGTGGCTGCCAGCGAGAGCTGTGGAATCGCGTCGGTGTCGAACGGAATAGGCGCTCTGAGGCTCATGCGCGGTGGGGGCTATGACGTCGTTGTGACGCAGTCGGACCTGCCTGTTGAGGCGGATCTCGCATTTCTCGACGAAGCGAACGGCATCTCGCCTGGAATGAGAGTCATTCTGCTCGTAGCCGGGTCTCCCCAGGACCGCATTGTCGACGTACTTCGGAGCCATGCGTTTGCATGTTTTGGTGAGCCATTCGCCGCCGGCGATTTCGAGGAGGCAGTTCGTCGTGCGATCAAGACCGAGCACTGGCGTGACGGCATCGAGGTTGTTTCTGCGTCGAACACGTGGCTCACGCTTCGAGCG
The DNA here is from genome assembly GCA_044224215.1 of Blastocatellia bacterium. Lineage (GTDB taxonomy): Bacteria > Acidobacteriota > Blastocatellia > UBA7656 > JADIYM01 > DAOMFM01. Next base: position 26,634 of record JBGAKX010000005.1, on the reverse strand, counting down.
TCGAGTAGACCGATGACAGCGGACCGGATCGTTCAGTTTGTGGATGAGCTTCAATCGGATGTCCCGAGCAGCGAGCGGGCCGCGCTGCTCCGGGCGTTTCGCGAAATTCTGCTCAATGCGATGGAACACGGTGCTGGTTTTGACGCGGGTACCACCGTCGACGTGTCGATCGTGCGCGGACGCGGTGCGGTGATCTATCACTTTCGGGACCCCGGCGCGGGATTCGATCCAGAAAATCTTGCACACTCGGCCACCTCGAACCCGATGAGTGACCCGATTGCCCACATGGCTGTTCGCGAGACGCAGGGAATGCGCCCTGGTGGATTTGGTATCCTGATGGCGTCGCAGCTTGTTGACGAAGTCATCTTCAACGAGAAGGGAAACGAAGTGCTCCTTATCAAGTATCTGGAGCGTTCAACCGATGATGACGATGTCTGATCTCGCCAAGCAGCGCTTCATAGTCATACCTGACGCCAGGTTACTCGTGTGCTCGTTGCCTGCGCCGTGCGACTTGGTGGTCGAACGTGAATCTCGTGTCTAGCCCGGAACGGACACACTCCCCTCCAGCGCTCTACCGTCTGAATGCAATTCGGGATCGGGTGGCGTCGAGCATAGGAATCACGGAGGAGCGCAAGGTCGGCCTCTATATTGAGCTCGAGCAGTCGGCAACCATGCTTGACGGAAGCTACTGGCTGCAGGCCCTGTTTTCAGCCGGTATCGCCACGCTCGGCCTCGTCCTGAATAGTCCGGCCGTCATCATCGGCGCGATGCTCATCTCTCCCCTCATGGGGCCGATACTCGCGTGCGGCCTTGCGCTGGCGGCGGGGGACCTCGTCCTTGGCGTACGGGGGTTTGTGAAGCTCGTATTGAGCTGCGCTCTTGCAATCGGTTTCGCGTTGCTGCTGGTGGGCGTGCTGCCGTTCAAGGAGATCACTGGCGAGATACTCAGCCGGACACATCCAAACACGCTAGATCTGGCCGTTGCACTCTTTTCGGGCGCCATTGGGTCGCTTGCGACCTGCAAGGACGTCAAGGGCATCGCAACCTCGATCCCGGGTGTTGCCATTGCCGTGGCGTTGATGCCGCCACTGTGCGTTGTCGGGTACGGACTTGGCGTCGCTGTGAGCCTCGATCCGACTGAGGGAAGACAGGTCGCCATGGGTGGCGGCCTGCTCTTCTTCACAAACCTTGTCGCGATCACGTTCACGGCGATGATCGTGTATCTGATCCTTCACATTGATACGGATGCCGTTCGGGAGCGCGTGACCGCGTGGAAATATGATGATCCGGAGAGCCGGTTTGTCCAGAGGCGCATCGATGCGCTTCCCACGCTCCAGAAGCTCCAGCGGATCGGAACTCTTCCCGGACGGCTGCTGTCCGTCACGGTGATCATCCTGATAACACTCGTTCCGCTGAGCAGGTCGTTTAGTCAACTCAAGTCGGAAATCCTCTCGCAGCAGCAAGATGCCAGACTTCGCCAGGTCGTCCAGACTGTTTGGCAGTCCAGTTTCGCGCGGATGCCCGACGGCTCTCAGCGTTCCTATCTTGGAGCGCTGAATGTATCCGACGACGCCGGCAAGACAAACCTGCAACTCACCGTTTTCACGAGCAAACCCTACACCGACATCGAAAGTGGCGACTTCAAGAACTTGATTGCGCAGAAACTGGGTGAGCCTGTGGACTCGATGTCTATCCAGCTCGTTCAGATTCCGACAACGACGGCGAATCTGCTCAGGCGAAGTGCAGAGTCGCCAAAGATTGAAGAGCCTCCGACGGTGGCAAGGATCCAGGAACAGCTCGTGACGCGTACTGCGGAGGAGTTACGCGGGCTTCGCCTTCCCGAACCAGCCCAACTCGTTACCTACTCGCTGTTCACCGGACCAGGCGAACCGCTCGGCATCAGGATTGTCTACTTGAGCGACCACGACGTCAGCAGCGACGCACTCGAGTTGATCGTCGAAGATATCCGTCAACGGGTCGCAATTGCGGACGCCAGGGTGGTCCTTGTTCGCGTGAACGCGACGCTCGAGCCACTTGTGTTCGCTCGCAACAGCGCAGTCGTTACGCCAGCGATTGCGGCGACGCTCGATATTGCCGGCCAAAGCATCTCCGAGTATCCGATGCTTCGGGGGACGGTCACGGGCGGCGGGGAACCGGGTGAACACGCGGGAATCGCCGACGAGAGAACAGAGGCTATCGTTTCGTATCTCGTCGAAAAATGGCACGTGCCGGGAGACGTTGTGACTCGTTCCGCGACCGACCAGCCGCCTCGAACCACTACGTTGACGATCAGTGTTGCTGTATTCGGGAAGAGCTGAGTCAAGCGTGACGGCCGACCGTCCGTTGCATGCTCGCCGAATGCGGAATAGTAGGCATTCTACATAGGAACACGGGCACGCTCACGGGAGCCCCCAGGCCCGGATTGCGTCCCGACACACGGCACCCGGCCGTGGTATCGTTTTCCCCAGCTGGCGACTGGGGGACGGACGATGGACATTCTCAGAATGATCGTTGCTGCGTTCTTTGCGTTCCTGATCGCGAAGGCGGTGGGCGCGGCGGTCGATCCCGTGCAGCGACCTGACGGCTCGGCCGCGCGAACGCGCGATGCGCGCCGGCTGATGGTGCCGTGCGCGACGTGCGGTGTCTATGTCCTTGGCGAGCGCGCAATCCGACCACCCGGCCGAGCAACCTACTGCTCGGCCGAGTGTTCGTTGGTGTCTGCGAGCCGGACCTGACCGACGGCAGGTTCGCTGTCGAGCTACTCCGCTGCGGCCCCCGCCCTTGCGCCAGGAGCGAGGCCTGCAAGGAGTCGCCCAACCACGACCGTGACGATCCCCGAAATGGGCGCGAAGATGAACGCCATGGCCCGTATTCCCATCGCCTGGCCCATCGTCGGAACGGTTCCCTCGGGAAGGTTCAACGCATCCCAATGCGTGAAGTAGGTCGTGCGTCCAAGCATGAAGCTCAACCCGGTCGCCGAGAAGATCATTACCTGCGCGACCTCGGCGATCAGCACGCCGATAAGGATCGTGCCGATCCACGAGAAGTGTCCGATGCGCTTGGAGAGCGCGCCGTAGTAGATCGCTGAGATCACCGTGAGGTTGATGATCGAGAACACCGCGTTTCCACGAGGGGCATACGGCTGGTTAAACGCCGTTCCCATCAGGAAACGCATCACCGTCCAGATGACAATCAGGACGATCGGCAGGCGAATGAAGAGAAGCGCTCGTAGTATCATGCGGCCCTCAATACCACGATTGCCAAAACGACACTAGCGGTTTTCGACCGTATAGGCGATGGTCGTCGATCCGTTCGCCGGCACCGTGACTTTGAACTGCAACTTGTTGGAACCGATGCGTTCGCTCGGATGCGTGCTCTCCAGCACGGTCCAGTGATTGTCGTCGTACTGCTCGATTCCCTCGCGCACGTAGGCCTCGGCCGCGACCGACGATCGGTTGGTCAGAACCACCTCGATCTTGGTCACGAGCCTGTCCGTGCTCGACGGCCCGTCGACGCGCCGCTCGAGCACACGGCGAGTGCCGAGCAGCGTCGTCGAACGACCCTGCGACACGCTGAACTCCTGCCCTTCCGGCGTGAATCCCACGCGGTCCTGGCCGACGATCCCAAAGAACTCGCCGGATCGCGCATAGATCGTGACCGTGCCTGCGGGCATCGGCGCTCCCGTCGTGTTCTTTGTGACAATCCGAACCTCGAGCCCGACGGGGATCAGGACAAAGTTCCCCCGCGCGAGCGTCTGCACGGAGTACTCGTTCTCGAATACCTTTCGCTCCTCGACAGCCATCCTTGCGTGCTGGAACAGCGGAAACCGGCACAGGGGCGTGTTCGAGTTGAGCGAAATGTCGCGCCCGAGCGAGAACCGCGTGAACACGCTCAATCCGCTGACGACGGCGCCGCCGACACCCGCCTCCGTCGACGAGCTGTCGTACGATGCCATCTGCGCGTTGGCCTGATACGCGAGTTGGCGGTACTGCGCGGCGTCGCCTCCGACGAGATTGATGTCGCCCGCGATCAGGTCGACGGACGCGGCATGCAGGTCGGCGCCGGTCCTGTTCTGCATCGTGACCCACGAGTCGAGCGTCGCGGAGGTCGGAGGCGCACCGTTCGTGCCCGGTTCGAGCGCGAGCGTGTAGTCGCTGCGCCAGTCGATGTCCGGGGCGAGGTAGTCGACGAGGACACGGCGTGATGCCGCCGCGCCGCGGTTGTCGACGACGAGGTGAAGGACGGGAGTCTTGTTGCCCGCGATGTCGGCTCCGTCGTACGTCACGTCCTGACGCAGGATGTCGGCGCCTTCGACGGTGACGCGCAGTGTGTTGAGCATTGCCTTGGGCATCAGGCTGCGCCATTCGATCGTGTTCGTGCCCGGTTGCAGGCTGAGCGTCCGTTCTTCAAGGAACTCGGCGATTCCCGCGTCGTACACCGCAAGCCTGCGAATGCTGTCCCCCACGCCCGCTTGAGCGGGACGGACCATTGAGAGACTCGCGATCACGAACGCGACGAGGGCGATGAGCGTCGTCTTCTTCATTGGCTTGATGCTCCTTCATGTAAAGACTGGTTTACAGTTCTGAACGCGGCGGCCAGTCAAATCCTTCACTCGACGACAGTCATGCGTTCGTGCAGGATCGTTGGGTTCGACGACGACGTCGGCTATCGTTGCCGCGCTGCGAAACCATTCGACGGAGCTACTGCCAGATCGTGATTCGCCGGAGCATACGACGCGTCCTCGCATTCGCACTGATTCTGGGTTGCGCGTGGGTGCCCGCTGGCGGTCGCGTAAACGAGACCGAGCGGATCGACTACACCTTGACGATGCCCGCACCGGCATCGCACCAGTTCTTCGTGCGAATCCGTGCATCGACGGATGGACGTCCCATGGAGTTTCAGATGCCGGCATGGTCTCCGGGCCGGTATGTGATCTACGACTTTGCGCGCAACGTTCATGATGTCTCCGCGACCGAGAACGGCGCGCCGCTCGAGGTCGTCAAGGTCGACAAGCAGACCTGGCGAGTCATTCCCCTGGACGCCGGCCGCGTCGACTTTTCGTATCGCGTGTTCGCCGACAATCTCTCGGGGACGTTCAGCCAGCTGAACGAGCAGCATGCCAGCGTCAACGGTCCGTCTGCCTTCATGTATGTCGTCGGGCGAAAGACGACACCCGTCACTCTCTCGATCGTTGCGCCGCGGGGTTGGCGGGTCGAGAACGGGCGCTCGCAACGCCCCGACTTATCCGAACTCGACTTCCCGAACTACGACCTGCTCGCCGACACGCCAACGGAGGCAGCGCCGGATCTCGACGTCGCCGAGTTTGCCGTCGGCGGTCGCCCCTACCGCCTGGTGACGCATCAGCTCGACGAACGAAAGCCGCTCAAACAGTTGGCGTCGGACGTGCGGAAGATCGCTGAAACACAGCACGCGATGCTGGGCACGCCACAGGACCTCGATCGATACTTGTTTCTCGTACACCTCGCGTCAGACGCCGACGCGCCCGACGGCATGGAACACTTCAACTCGGCGGTGATCGTCGAGCCCGGCGAACTGCACAGCCGCAACGACGACGAATACCGCCGGCTGCTCGGCGTGATTTCGCACGAGCACTTTCATCTGTGGAACGGCAAGCGGTTGCGGCCCGCCGAGCTCGGTCCATTCGACTACACCCGCGAGAACTACTCGACCAGCCTGTGGATCGTCGAGGGGCTGACCTGCTACTACGGCGACCTGACGCTTGCGCGCGCAGGAATCCTGTCGCTCGACCCGATGCTCGATCGGTTCTCGGACGAAATCGGCATTCTCGAGAACAGGCCCGGCCGTTCCGTGATGAGTCTCGAGCGCGCGAGCTTCGACACGTGGCTGTTTCTCGGCGTTGCGCCCCGACAGCGCACGGACGCGATGCGAACCACGGTCGACTACTACAACAAGGGCGAGATCGTGGCACTGCTTCTGGACCTCGAGATCCGTCGCCGGACGAACGGCGAGCGGTCGCTCGACGACGTGATGCGCCTGCTGCTCGACAGGTACGCGTATGCGCCGGATGCGCATCCCGAATACGCGCCGGGACGAGGATATCGAGGCATCGATTTTCGGAGCGCGGTGAACGAGGTTGCAGGATCGGACTGTGCCGGGTTCTTTGCGAAGTACGTCTCAGGAACCGCCGAACTCGACTACGACGCTGCTTTCAAGGACGTCGGTCTCAGCCTCGAGCGAGAGCGTCGGACGACGTCGGTCGAGTATGGAGTTCGCGTCTCGACGTCCGGATCGGAGATCGTCGTGACGGCAGTGGACGACGACGGACCCGCGGCGAGCATTGGATTGCGGAAGGGCGACGTCGTGCTTCGAATCGACGGTCGCCCCGCGACGCTCGCCTCGACCCGCGAGCTCTTCTCGAAGGGTCCGCAGGATCCTGCGGCGCTCGAGGTATCTCGTGACGGGAACACCGTCGAGCTCCTTGTTCCCGAGGCGCCGTCGCGCGTCGTGTGCAAGCTGGTTGCGAGCGATGACGCGACGCCCGCGCAGAAGGCACACCGCGCACGGTGGCTCTGGCTGGACCGCCGGTGAGGCGCGTGGCCCGGACACGCATGGGCAACACGGAATTTCATCCGTGTTGCGTGGTGCGGGGCCGGCGCGCATAATCCGCCCGATGCACGAAGCCGAGCACACCGACTTCATTGTCATCGGGAGTGGAATCGCCGGCTTGCGCAGCGCCATCTCGCTGGCACCCGCCGGCCGGGTGACATTGCTGACCAAGGACCAGATCGACGAGTCCAACACGCAGTATGCCCAGGGCGGCATCGCCGTCGTGCTCAACGACGACGACCGAATCGAGCTTCACGTGCAGGACACGCTCGACGCCGGCGCGGGTCTGTGCGACGCAAGCGTCGTGCAGGTCCTCGTCGAGGAGGGTCCGCGATACATTCTCGAACTGATTCATCACGGCGCCGAGTTCGACCGCGATGAAGGCCTGCTGAACTTCACCAAGGAGGCCGCGCACTCGCGCCGCCGCATCCTGCACGCGCACGGCGACTCGACGGGCCGCGAGATCGGTCGCGCGCTGCTCACGTGGTCGCGCGACTTCGAGAACATCGGGTACCTGACGCATGCATGCACGCAGTCGCTGATTCTCAAGGACGGCCGCTGCGTCGGAGTGACCTACGTCGATCCCGAGTCGCAGCGCATCAAGGCGATCTACGGCCGGGCCGTCGTCCTTGCGACGGGCGGTGCCGGTCAGTTGTACGAGCACACCACAAATCCCGACGTCGCGACGGGCGACGGCATGGCGATGTCGTACCGCGCGGGCGCCGTGATGGCGGACATGGAGTTCGTGCAGTTCCACCCGACGGCGCTCAACGCGCCGGGAGCGCCGAGATTCCTGATATCGGAGGCGTTGCGCGGTGAGGGCGGCATCCTCAGAAACGAGGCGGGCGACCGCTTCATGCCGAACTACCATCCGGCCGCCGAGCTCGCACCGCGCGACGTCGTCAGCCGCTCGATCATCTTCGAGATGCGGCGAACGCACACAGACCGCGTCTATCTGGACATGACGGCGCTCGACCACGCCTTCGTGCGCGAGCGGTTTCCGCGGATCCGCAGCACGTGCATGCTCTACAACATCGACATTGCCCGAGATCCGATCCCGGTCAGTCCCGCTGCGCACTACTGCATGGGCGGCGTGCGCACCGACGACGAGGGTCGCACGAGCGTCCCCGGCCTGTACGCGGCCGGCGAAGTCACGTGCACGGGTGTGCACGGCGCGAACCGGCTCGCGTCGAATTCGCTGCTCGAGGGGCTGGTGTTCGGAGCGCGCGCGGGCGCGGCCGCGGCGCGCGAGGCGCCTGACGCGATCGAGTTTGCGCAGCCGCCCGACACCGACTTTGGCGAGGCGCAGAACTGGCGCATCGATGACCAGGTGCGAGGCGAAGTGCGCCAGGTCATGTGGGACGATGTGGGAATCGTACGGGACCGCGGCGGGCTCGAACGCGCGATCGACCGGCTCGAGGAGATCGGGCGGCGGCCGCTGAACACGACATCGTGGAACTTTGTCACGCTCGGCAGACTCATCGCGCGCTCCGCACTTTCGCGGACCGAGAGCCGCGGCAGCCATTTCCGTTCTGACTTCCCGGAGCGCGACGACGCGTCGTGGCTGCGGCACTCGTTTCAGGTAAAAGAGCTTTAGAGTCGGGCTGTTAGCAACGATTGCGCGCCGCACGCGCGCCGTTGCAGGTGACTCGGGCGAGCGGTTGCCGTTTGACGGGCGCAAAGTATATGCTCCCTCCGCCCAAAAACACCCTCCACCGGGAACACGAGCCGTAGAAGGAGCTGCTGATGGCGAACGATACCCTCACGATAACCGACAATCGAACCGGTAAGACGTACGAGGTGCCCATCGCCGACGGAACGATCAAGGCGATGGATCTCAGACAGATCAAGTCGTCGGAGGATGATTTCGGCCTCATGACGTACGACCCGGCGTTTACGAACACGGCGTCGTGCAAGAGCAGTGTGACGTTCATCGACGGTGACAAGGGGATTCTGAGGTATCGGGGCTATCCCATAGAGCAGCTCGCCCACAAGTCGACGTATCTCGAGACCGCGTACCTGATCCTGAACGGCGAACTGCCGAATTCGGCGCAGCTTGCGGCGTGGACGCACGAGATCACGCACCACACGATCATTCACGAGAACATCAAGAAGCTGATCGACGGGTTTCACCACGACGCACACCCGATGGGGATGCTCTGCTCGACGGTTGCCGCGCTGTCGACGTTCTACCCCGATGCGAAGCGGATCTTCGACGAGGGCGCGCGGCAGAAGCAGATCAATCGGCTGATCGCCAAGATGCCGACGCTTGCGGCGTTTGCGTACCGGCACAGCGTCGGCATGCCGTTTTCGTATCCGGACAACGATCTCAGCTACACGGGCAATTTCCTGAACATGATGTTCAAGATGACCGAGATCAAGTACACGCCGGATCCCGTGCTCGAGCGCGCGCTCGACGTGCTGTTCATCCTTCACGCGGACCACGAGCAGAACTGCTCCACGAATGCGATGCGCAGTATCGGCAGCTCGGATGTCGACCCGTACTCAGCGATGGCTGGGGCGGTTGCCGCGCTCTACGGACCGCTGCACGGCGGCGCAAACGAGCAGGTGTTGCGGATGCTGACCGAGATCGGTTCGGTCGCGAACATCCCGGACTACATTGCGCGCGTCAAGGCTGGCGAGAAGCGGCTGATGGGATTTGGCCACCGCGTCTACAAGAACTACGACCCGCGGGCGACGATCATCAAGGAGGTGGCGTACCAGGTCTTTGAGGTCACGGGACGCAATCCGCTGCTCGACATCGCGCTGGAGCTCGAGAAGATCGCGCTCAACGAGGAGTACTTCATCAAGCGCAAGCTCTACCCGAACGTGGACTTCTATTCGGGCCTGATCTACCAGGCGATGCGGTTCCCGCTCGACCTGTTCCCGGTGCTGTTCGCGATCGGGCGGACGTGCGGATGGCTGGCGCAGTGGCAGGAGATGCTGACGGACTCGGATCAGAAGATCGCGCGTCCGCGGCAGATCTATACGGGGATCGAGATTCGGGACTACGTCGGGATTTCGGAGCGGACCTAGTCCCGCCAGACGACGAACACGATCGCCGCCACGGCCATCGCGACGGCGAACAGCGTGCCGACGACTCGGAACAGCTTCCACGTGCCCAGCACCGCCACGGTTCCGGCCTTGAACGCGAGGTTTGAACACGCGGCGACCAGCACGACGCGCCAGCCGTCCGCCGTCGACATCGACCCGGTGCTCACAAGCCGGGCGCTCGACAGCGTGATGGCGTCGACGTCCGTCAGGCCCGACAGCGCAGCGACGACATACAGACCGCTCGTACCGAAATTCTCCTTTGCCGCCGCGACCGCAAAGAGCACGACGCCGTAGAGCAACCCGAACGCAATCGCTGGCTTGAGCTCCGACGGGTTGTCGTGCTCGGGCATGCGATCATTCGGATCGCGCCCGTACAGCCACGCGCCGGCCGACAAGATGATCATCGTGGCGAGCATCACCGCGATCGGACCCGCCGTCGCACGAAACTGCGACGGAGCCGCGACCGCCAGCTCGAGCAGCAGTCTGCCAAACACGGTTGTCGACGCAATCAGAATGATCACCGAGGCGATTGCGGTCCCGTTTGGATGCTGGGCAGCGCGTCGCGCGTATGTAACTGTCGTGGCCGTGCTCGAGATCAACCCTCCGAGGATCCCGCCGAGCGCGGTGCCCGCTCCCTCGCCAAACAGCTTGTAGGCGACGTATCCGCCAAGGCTGATGCCGACGATCAGCACGACCATCAGCCAGATCTGGTGAGGATTGAGCACGTCGTACGGCCCGAATGTCCGGTCCGGCAGTGCGGGGAGAATGACGAGCGACACGAGGGCGAACTGCATCACCGCAAAGACGTCGCGGTCCTCGAGCCTCGACGCGATGCCATGAAGGCGCTCCTTGAACTGGAGCAACACCGCGACGCCAGCGCCGACGGCAACCGCGACCTCGCGGCTGCCGACGACGATGTACGCCCCGACGGCGAACATCAGCAGCATTGCGACCTCGGTGGTGATGCCCGGATCGCGCTCGCCCTGCTTCAGCGAGACGACGTTTCCGATGACTATGATGCCCGTGAGCGCGACAAACCCGGCCGCGAGGATCCACCCTCCGAACTGCTGCGAGAGCAGCGCCGCGAGCACGCCGAAGATCGTCACGAGCGGAAACGTCCGAAACCCGGCCAGCAGAGACGCCGTCCGCTCGCGCTGAAGACCCACGAGCAGACCGAGTCCCAGGGCAATTCCGAGCTCTTGGAACGTGTGCGTAAGATCCATGACGACTCTATATTACGGCGCGCGGCGCCACGTTGTGGGGGAATTCGCGCCGTCCCTCATTTGTCCGTTCGATGCTATGCTACGGACAATTCCGGATAGTTCCATACGACGGTGACCGTCCTTCCAAATCTGCGACGCCGGCTGCCGGCTCTCGTTGCAATCTGCGGCTTTGCGGCTGCGGGACTGTGCGCGACTGCTCGGAGTGCTCCGGAAGCGACCGTTCATCCGGCGATCGACCCACTCGATACCGCACGACCGGCGATCACCGTATACCGGGACAACGACGGGCTGCCGCAAAACGCGGCGATGGCGATGGCGTTCGACGCCAGCGGATATCTATGGGTCGGAACGCAGGACGGACTCGCGATCTTCGACGGGCGCGATTGGAAGGTTCGCAATCTTCCGAACCGAACCGAATCGAATTTTGTTCGCGCTCTTGTCATCTCGGCGGACGGCTCGGTGTGGTGCGGTCGAGAGAACGGCGGCGTGTCGCGCCTTCAAGGTGAGCATTGGGATTCGTGGAGCATAGCAACCGGCGGCCCTCGGGGCCGAATCAACGTGTTGTGCGAATCGACCGCCGCGTCAGGATCCGCGGCGATCTGGGCTGCGACGACCGACGGGCTTGCCCGGTTTCAGAACAATGAGTGGCGGATCTTCACGAGCGCAGACGGTCTCCCGAGCGACAACGTGGGCGACGTTGCCGAAGTACGCGTGGCAACCGGCACGACCGAGTTGTGGGCAGCGACGACACGTGGACTGGCGCGATTCGACGGCTCCAGGTTTGTTCCCATCGAGATACCGGGCACCGATCCGGCTGACGGTGTCCAGTGCATCGGCCAGGTTTCAACCGACACGGGAGGCACTTCGATCTGGCTCGGCGTCGGTGCCGGCAAGATCGCGATCGACACGGGCGGCACGTGGAGTGCCATGTCGATCGACGTGACCGGTCCTGCGACATGCATAGCCGAGACGCGCGAGCCTGACGGCAAACGGGTTGTCTGGGTCGGTACCGAGGAAAGTGGATTGCTTCGCTACCAGAACGGGCGGTGGCATGCGTTCGACGCCAGCAGCGGAATGCCGAACAACTCGATCTGGTCATTGCTTCCGGTTGATGCACCGGACGGAACGACAGCACTCTGGATCGGGACCGATGGCGGCGTCGGCCGGCTCCCGCTCGGACGGTGGACCACCTTCGATTCCTCGGTGGGTCTTCCAACCGACAGCGCGTACGCGTTTGCCGAGACGGTCGACGCCGACGGAGTCCGCTCCATCTGGATCGGAGCGCGTGGCGGGGGTCTCGCTCGACTTCGCAACAACGTCTGGACGGTTTTCAATACGACCTCCGGCATTCCCAGTAATTCCGTGTTCAGCCTTCTGAACGCTACGAACGAGGACGGATCGACGACGCTGTGGGCCGGGACGCAGGGAGGAGGGCTGGCGCGGCTCTCGGGCGAACGGTGGGTGCCGGTGCCCGTCGCGGGCGCGGTGCCCGTCGCGGGCGCGCTGCGCCCGACGATTCGCAAGATGATCCAATCGGTCGCGCCCGATGGACGGCACGAACTCTGGGCCGCGTCGGGCAACGTCGGGCTGCTCCACTTCAAGGAAGGCGTCTGGTCGGTCGTCGATACCGAGCCCGCGCTACAGACCAAGTCGCTCTTCTGCGTCCTCGAGGTCCCGCAGCCCGATGGAAGGCGCGAATTGTGGGTCGGCACGCAGGGGCACGGCCTCGGCCGGCTCGTCGACGGCGTGTGGAGCGCCTACAACTCGAAAAACTCGCGACTGCCGAACGACAGCGTCCTTTCACTGCACGAGCGCACGTCGCACGATGGCCACCGCGAGCTCTGGGCGGGAACGGAAGGCGGAGGCGCCGCGTATCTCGATCTCGACAACCCGGACGCCGGCTGGACCGTGATGTCGGACGCGACCGTCCCGGCGCTGCCCAACAACACGGTCTATCAGATTCAGGAGGACGCGCGCGGACGCCTTTACGTCTTCACGAACAAGGGGTGCGCGCGGCTGACGCCTCGGATGCCGACCGACGATGAAGCGACGCCGTTTGACGTCTATGTCTTTCGAACGGAGGATGGGCTTCCGAGCAACGAGTTCAACGGCGGCGCGTCGATGATCGACGGGCTCGGCCGGATCTGGGCGGGGACGCCGAAAGGGGTCGCGGTGTTCGACCCGTCACGCGAAGTCGACGACACTCGTTCCCTTCCGCTCTACGTTCGCGGCACGCAACTGCGCGACGGCGCGCTCCTCGGCGATAATCAGACGCTGCGGTACAACCAGAATAGCCTGACGTTCGAATACAACCTGCTCAGCCTGTTCCGCGGTCGCGACACGCGCTACCGAACGCAGCTCATCGGACTCGAGGAGAATCCATCCGACTGGACGCCCGACTTCAAGCGCTCGTTCACGGCGCTTCCCACCGGCTCGTATGTATTCCGGGTGTGGGCTCGCGACTATCGCGGGACCGTCTCTGGCCCGATCGACACGACATTTGAGATACGACCGGCGCCGTGGAAGACGTGGTGGGCATATGTCCTCTATGTACTTGTGCTTGCGGGCACCGCGTACCTTCTCGTCCGCGCGCGCCTGAGCGCGCTCAGGCGACGCAACGAGGAGCTCGAACGCGGTATTGCGGAGCGCACGGCCCAGATCGCCGAGAAGGTCGTCGAGCTCGAGGTCTCCGAGAAGACGGCACAGGCGGCAAAGAACGAGGCCTTGCAGGCCAAGGAGGACGCGCTCGAAGCAAACCGCGCCAAGAGCATCTTCCTGTCGAACATGAGCCACGAGCTGCGCACGCCGCTCAACGCGGTGCTCGGCTTTGCGCAGCTCATGGAGCGCGAGCCCGGCCGCCTCCCCGAGGATCGCGAGAACCTCGGGATCATCATGCGGAGCGGTGAACACCTGCTTGGCCTGATCAACGACGTGCTCTCGATCTCCAAGATCGAGGCCGGCAAGCTGACGCTGAACGAGGCGACCTTCGACCTGAGGCGGATGCTGCAGGGTCTCGAGGAGATGCTTGGTCCCCGCGCGCACGCCAAGGGACTTCGAATGATGTTCGACCTGGCGCCGGACATTCCCCAATACGTGCGCGGCGACGACGGAAAACTGCGGCAGGTCCTCATCAACCTGTTGAACAATGCGCTCAAGTTCACGGACACGGGCGGCATCGCGCTGCGCGCGCGCTGGGCGGACGGGCGCGCTGCCTTCGAGGTCGAGGACACCGGCAAGGGCATCGCGGCCGACGAGATCGTCGGGATCTTCGAGGCCTTTGTGCAGAGCGAGACCGGACGGACGTCGAAGGAGGGGACCGGGCTCGGACTGGCCATCAGCCGGAACTTTGTCCAACTCATGGGTGGCGACATCACGGTCCGTTCGGAGGTTGGCAAGGGAACCGTCTTTGCGTTCGAGGCCGACCTCCCGCTCGCCGACTCGGCGGATCAGCCGCGCGCCCACCGTCGGGTCAAGGGGCTCGCGCCGGGAGAGCGCGGCGCGCGGATCCTCGTCGTGGACGACCGGTGGGAGAACCGAGCACTGCTCGTGAAGCTGCTGCGCACCGTGGGATTCGAAGTGCGCGAGGCCGCAAACGGCCGCGAGGCGGTCGACGAGTGGGATGCGTGGCGTCCGGCGCTGATCTGGATGGACATGCGGATGCCGGTGATGGACGGCCGGGCGGCGACACGCGAGATCAGGCGACGCGAGGGCTCGGGCAATCGGTGCAAGATTCTGGCCCTCACGGCGAGCGCGTTCGAGCACGAGCGCGGCGCCGTGCTCGCGGCCGGGTGCGACGACTTTGTGACCAAGCCGTACCGCGAAGCGACGATCTTCGAAAAGCTTGAGGCGTTCCTTGGTACGCGATTCGTTTATGACGAGCCTGACGCGTCCGGGCCTGCAACATCCGAGGCATTGCTGACGCCCGAGCGCCTGGTGCGCGTTCCTGCGGAGTTGATCGAGGAGCTGCAGGCGGCGCTCGTTCTGGGCAACGTGAAGGACGCGCAGTTCGTGGTCGACAACATCGCGCAGGTGGACCAGGGGCTCGCGGACGACCTTCGCAGGCTGGTCCGCAGCTACCAGTTCGACGAGATCCTCGACACGATCGAGGCGTGCGGCATCAGGTAGTGGTGAATTCGCTGACATGCCGAATCTGCGTCAATCCGCGTCAATCTGCGGCCTGTCCTCATCTTCGCCTTCCTTGACCTTCTCCGTCCGAACCCGTTAATTGGTCATCATGACCACAGGCGAGATCCTGATCGTCGACGACACGCCCGAAAACCTCGACCTCCTGATCGACATCCTCGAGCAGCATGGGCTTGCAGTTCGCGTGGCGGGAACCGGGCGACGGGCGCTGGCCGCGGTCGAAGCCTCGCCGCCCGACCTCATCATGCTCGACATCAACATGCCGGGCATGAATGGCTTTGAGGTGTGTCGAAGCCTCAAGGCCGATGCAAAGTCGCGCGACATTCCCGTGGTCTTTCTGAGCGTCCACGACGATGTTCGAGAGAAGGTCGCGGCCTTCAAGGCTGGCGGTTCCGACTACATCACCAAGCCGTTTCAGGCCGAGGAGGTGCTCGTTCGCGTCGAGAATCAACTCAAGATCGCCCGGCTTCAGCGCGAACTGACGGTGAAGGGTGAGGAGGCGCTCGAGGCAAGCCGTGCGAAGAGCGCGTTTCTTGCGAACATGAGCCACGAGCTGCGCACGCCGCTCAACGGAATTCTGGGCTTTGTGCAGCTGCTCGAGAGCGACAATTCGCTGTCGGCCGAACAACGCGACCGGCTCGCAGTCATCAGCCGCAGCGGCGAACACCTGCTCGGGTTGATCAACGACGTCCTGTCGCTCTCGAAGATGGAGGCAGGCCAGGCCGTCGTTCACGATCGGCCATTCAGCCTGCGCAGAATGCTGCTCGGGCTCGAGGAGATGTTTCGGGTTCGCGCCGAGAGTCAGGGGTTGAGCTTTAGCGTCGAGATGACTCCGGAAGTTCCGGACCGCGTGACGGGCGACGACGGCAAGTTACGGCAGATTCTCATCAACCTGCTCGGAAATGCGTTCAAGTTCACGACCGCCGGGAGCGTTGAGCTCAGGGTGTCGTGGGGCGATGGCGTGGGGTACTTTGAAGTCGAGGACACCGGACCGGGAGTCCCGGTCGACCAGCGCAACCGAATCTTTGAACCGTTCGTGCAGACGGCGCTTGGGAAACGGTCGGGCGAAGGCACGGGTCTCGGTCTGACGATCAGCCGCAATTATGCCCGGCTGATGGATGGCGATCTTCAGGCGGGTGGGGAGGTCGGGCGTGGCGCAACATTCCGTTGCCACGTCGCGCTCCCGCGCGACGGCCACGCGGAAGCGCCCGACACGGTCGTCGCGCAAGTCGGTCACGAAAGGCGACCGCGCGTGGGACACGAACGCATCGCGGCGGTCTCGCCCGACGCGCTGCAGCAGCTGAGGGTTGCAGTCATCGCGGGCGACCGCGAGGCGGC
This sequence comes from Blastocatellia bacterium, assembly GCA_044224215.1. Classification (GTDB taxonomy): domain Bacteria; phylum Acidobacteriota; class Blastocatellia; order UBA7656; family JADIYM01; genus DAOMFM01. The sequence goes on along the minus strand of JBGAKX010000005.1, from coordinate 10,288 downwards.
ACTCTCGGCGACGGGCGACATCGCACGGACCGATCCTGCCCTGGCGGAAACGCTGCACGAGATGGTCAGGACGTACCGTTTCGACGACGTCCTCGATCTGCTGCAAGGCGACCCGCCGGCCGAGACGACCTAGGTCGAGCCGCGGCGCGATCCTACCTGGCAACCGCGCGGTCGTACGCCGAGATGAACTCGGGGTCGCGGCGCTTCAGGTTGTCATAGTCGATCTTCTTGCTGCGCGTCATCAAGCCGTACGCAAACGGCATCGGTTCGAGATGCACGTACGCCCGAGCGTTCTCGAACCAGACCATGCTCTCGAGCGCGGCATCCTGGTATTCGTCGATGACTGGTCGGCGGTTTCGTTCGAACAACCGGAGCGCGGCCTCGACGTCGGACTCACGCTTGAACGCATCGGCGAGCGCGATCGAGTCCTCGAGCGCGAGCTTTGTGCCCGAGCCGATCGAAAAGTGGGCCGTATGCAGCGCGTCGCCAAGCAGCACGATATTCCTCGTGTGCCAGTGCCGGTTCTTGACGAGCAGGAAGTTGATCCACTTGGAGTTGTTTGAGAGCAGGGGGTGCCCGCCGAGGTCCTCCCGAAACACGTCCTCGAGGTACGCGCGAGTGTCGTCGTCGGAGCGGTCCGCAAAGCTGGCGTTCTGCCAGGTCTCGGGATCGCACTCGACGATGAACGTGCTCAGCTGCTTGCTGAACTTGTAGGAGTGCGCCGCGTACACACCGTCGGCGTTGTCGTGAAACGTCAGCGTCAAGCCGTGAAAGAGGCGCTCGGTGCCGAACCAGATGTACTTGTTGGCGCGCACGTCCAGCGAGGGTTCGAACGCAGCGGAATAGGCGGCCCGCACGCCGCTGTTGACGCCGTCGGCTCCGACGAGCAGGTCGCAGTCTGCGGCGAGAGCGTCGAGATCCCCGGCCTCGGTCTCGAACAGCATCCTTACGCCGAGCTCGGCGCAGCGCGCCTGGAGGATGTTCAGCAGACGGATCCGCGCGATGCCTGAAAACTTGTTGCCGCGGATCGTCATCTTCTCGCCAAGATGGACGATGTCCACGTTGTCCCACGTCTCGAACGACCGGGTGATCTCGTCGTGCGTCTCGAGGTCGTTGTCCTTCAGATACGAGAGGGTCTTGTCCGAGAAGACCACGCCCCAGCCGAACGTCGCGCCGGGCGCATTGCGCTCGTACACCGTGATGTCGTGCACCGGGTCGGCCCTCTTCATGAGGATCGCAAAGTACAGACCTGCGGGGCCGCCCCCGATGATCGTGATTTTCATGCGGCGCATTGTAGCGTGAGTGTCGCGCGAAACTCACGCGAGGAAGAACTCACGCAAAGACGCAGAGACGCGAAGATGCAAAGACAGACATGTTTGCCTTTGCATCTTTGCGTCTTTGCGGTTACCACCACTTCCCGCATCCCTACTGCAATACCCGGTCCATCGACACCCCCGCGTACCCCGTCATCTCGAGGTACCCTCGGCCCGTCACGCGCCGGCCGTCGTGCTCGCCCGCGACGGTGATCGCTCCCTCCCAATAGGTGACGCCAGTCGAACGGTCCGTCCGCAGTTCCTGGTCGTCGACCGCGGCACGGACGTCGAGGCCGAGGTGCCGCGACGGTATCTCGACGTGCCACGCCACCGGATACTCGGCATTGCTTGCGGGCGAACGCCATCGCCGGCCCGGCGCGAGGTCGAAGTCGCCGAATCGAAGGCTGCTGGACGCGCCCGTCGGATCGACGAGCGTGCCACTCGAATGCACGTCGCGAGCGCCGTCCGCGCGGCGCAGCTGGAACACCATCAGGTCCGTGCCGTCGTCGAGCTGGATCGAGAACCAGTCCCATCCGGTCTGGCCGGGTTCGAGCAGCGACGTACCAAATTCGTGGTCCATCCAGCTGAGCCCCTCGACCGTGACCGCCCGTCCACCGGTGACGATGGTCCCTCGTGTCGTCATCCTGGTCAGCGAATAGTATTCGGACGCGTTTCCCGCGTCAGCGCCCTTCTGGCTGTAGCCCAGCATTCCATTCAGCGCGGCGGGACGTACGGGCTCGAGCTCGAGCGAGACGCCGATCGGGCCGTCTCGCGCATCGAGTACGTGCCGGCCGGTCTGCCCGTCGAGCGACGCGGACCAGTCGTCGTTCCACACGCGATAATGGTCCGTTGCGGCGCCGGCCCACCCGACCCCGGCACGATTCGCGCGCTCGGCGAACGCGTACGACGATCCGTCGATGTCCGTCACCGCAAGATGCGCCACAAACAGATCGCGAACCGCCCAGCGCGAGGGATTCGCAGGCGCAGGATCGACGCCAATCCTGAAGAACGTGAGCTGGTATCCGTAATGCCGGCCGTCGTCACCGGCAACGTTGCCGGTGTAGTACCACCATTCGACCCTGTACGCAGGATGGCTCGCGTGGTCGCGAGGCAGTTGCAGCTGGTAGCCGGGGGAAACCTGGCGCCATCCGTCGGAGGTCTCGGCGACGGCGAGCGTCGCCGTCAACAGAACCATAAGGACCCGTGCGAGTACACGTCCAAACGTCAATGGAATCACTCCTCCGCCGTCTGTGCGGATGCGTCGAGCCGGGTCGCGCGCCGCGCAGGATAGATTCCCGACAACGCGGTCGCGACGATGATCAGCACCGACGATTGAAGAAGGAACGCCCACGGAATGCGGAACTGGATCGTCCAGCCAAAGCTCTGCACGTTGATGACGTACACGAGCACGAGCGACAGCAGGATTCCGATCGCTAGCCCGACGCCCTGGCTCACGCCGCCGATAATCGCTGCTTCAATGACGACCATCTTTCGCACCTGGCGGTGATCGGCGCCGACAAGCCGCAACATCGCGAGCTCGCGCCGCCGCTCGAGGACGAGTGTCAGCAACGTGCTCGCGACGCCAAGGATCGCAACCGCGATTGCGATCACCTCGAGCGCATAGGTGATGGCAAAGGTGCTGTCAAAGATGCGCATGACTTCGCGCCGCAGCGCTCCGTTGGTGAAGACGAAGACCCGGTACCTGTCGCCGAGGGCGCCAAGCAGTTCGCGTCGCGCCGCCTCCGCATCCGTGCCCTCCTTCAGGTAGACGGCAAGGTTGGTGGGCCGCTGAGGTCCGAACGCCTGCTCGAACACCCTCCTGTTCAGAATGACGGCTCCGCGGTCGTTCGAGTAGTCATAGAAGATCCCCGCGACACGAAACGTCCTCGTTCCCGTCGCAGTCGGGAGGTCGAACGAATCGCCGATCGCCATCCCATAGCGCAGCGAAAAACTCTCTGATGCGAGCGCGGCGTCGGGCTCGGATTCGGCAGCGGCAAGCGCCATCTGCTCGTCGGTCGGCGCCTTGAACATGAGCTTCCTGTGGGACCTGAGCGCCGCGATGTCGCTCGAACCCACGATGATCGTGCCGTCGCCGTACGGCACGTCAAAGTTGCGGAACGTGTCCACGGAGTCCACGCCCGAAAGCGCCGCCGCAATGCGCTCCACGTCGGGCGACAGCGTGGAATCGGTCGCGACGTTCGAACGCGTCACCGGTCGCACGTAGAGGTCCGCTCGGAGCGTCTGGTCGACCCACACGACGACCGTTTCACGAAAGCTCCCGATCATTACGGCAATCGCCACCATCATCGCGAGTGCCACAGAGAGCGCAGCGACGGATATCGCGATCCGCGGGATCGCAGCCGAGACGTTCGCGTTTGCGAGCCTGCCCTCGATGCCGAACAGGCGCGAGACCGGCCGGTCAATCAGTCTGCACGCCACGAAGAGCACGGCCGGGACGAGCGAGGCGGCGCCGAATACGATCGCGGCTGCCGAGGCATAACCGAACAGGGGCAGCCCGTTGACAGGGCCGAGCGTTGCAAGCCACCACCCGAGCCCGAGCAAGACTGCGGGCACGGCGATGTACCACGCGCGCAGCCTGTACCGGGTCTCGAGACGGTCGGCGCCACGCAGCGCGGCGGTTGGCGGGACGCCCGCAGCTTCGAGCGCGGGCACGGCGGCGGCAATCAGTGCGAGGGGCAACCCGATCGCGAGCGCCAGCAGCACGTGCTTCACGCCGAGCGGCGGCGTCACCGACGCCGTTGCGATGTAGAGCGCGTTCACCGTCGTCGACGTCAGTCGCACTGCTGCGACAGCAAGAAGCCGCCCAAACATGATCCCGATCCCGATACCGATCAGGGCAATGGCGAATGCCTCGCCGAGAAACAGCGCCAGCACCGTCCGACGGCTTGCGCCGAGAGCGCGCAGCGTGCCGATCTCCTCGCGTCGCGCGATCACCGAGATCGAGACCGTGTTGTAGATCAGAAACAGTCCGACGATCAGCGCGATGTACGACAGCGCGGCCAGGTTGAACTGGAACGCCTCGAGCATCTTCTCGACCTGCCGCCCGCGCTGTTCCGGGCGTGCGACCGAAAGCCCCGCCGGAAGGCGCGCCGCGATCTCTCGCTCGGCGGCGTCGACCGACGCGGCATCCCGCAGCTGAACGTCGACGCGGTCGACGCGGCCCAGCCGGTCGAATGCCAGCTGTGCCGTGGCGATGTCCACGATCGCAAAACTCCCGTCGAGCACCCGCGCCGGGCCGTCGTCGGCGAGGAGTGCACGGATCACGAACGGCGCGGCGCGATCGCCCGTCGTAAGCTCGATCGTGTCGCCGGTTGACAGCCCGGTCTTGGCGGCGAATTTCTCGGTCAACACGATCGAGTTCGTCGTGGCGAGCATCGTCAGGAGCTCGGCAGCGCGCGGCTGTTCGCCCCGGCTCTCGCCGGCGGTGACGAGGCGGTAGTCGCGCAGTCCGCGATCTCGCAGGATGTCGATCCCGAGGATCCGCAACGGCTCGGTTGTGCCACCCGGCGTCTTCGCGAGCGCGTCGCCCTCGATGACCGGGCTGACGTCGCCATACTTCGTCAGCCATGCGAGGTCGGTCAGCGAAAGCTCGTCAAAGCTCGGTCCGGGCCCGGCGATTACGAGTGTCGTCCGGCCGGCAACCGTTTCGAGTGCGGTCGAGAATCCGCGAACCGAGCTGGCGTTCGTAAGCTGAATTGCGATGACGACCGCGATTCCGACCGCAACGCCGAACACCGTGACCGCCGATCGCAGGCGCTCCGTCGCAAGACGCCGAACGATAAACCGGCGAAACAGCCATGCCGGACCGGCGCCGCCGCTCATCGAGCTGCCGGCTCGGCGGTTACGATTTCGCCGTCGCGCATATGCACGCGTCGCTTCGCGATCGCCGCGGTTTCATTCGCGTGCGTGGCAAGCAGCACGGTCACGTTGAGCTCCCTGTTCAGCTCGGCCAGCAGATCCAGAACGCGCGCTCCATTTTCGCTGTCAAGGTTTCCCGTCGGCTCGTCCGCGACAATCAGCGCGGGGTTGTGGACGACGGCCCGCGCGATCGCGGCCCGCTGCATCTCTCCACCCGAGATCTGGGCCGGAAAGTGCGATGCACGCGATTCGAGCCCGACCTGCGCGACGAGCTCGCGCGCGCGCCGCGTCGCCGTCTGCGCCGAGGTCCCTGCTAATTGCAGGGGAAGCGCGACGTTCTCGAGCACCGTGAGCGTTGGCAGCAGGTTGAAGAACTGGAACACAAATCCGATGCGATCACGGCGAACGCGTGTCAGCGTGTCGTCGTCGAGCTCGCCGAGCGAGACGCCGTCGAGCAGTATGCGCCCGCTCGACGGCCGGTCCATCCCGCCGCACAGGTGGAGAAGCGTGGACTTGCCACAGCCCGACGGCCCCATCAGGGCGACAAAGTCGCCGGCGCCGAGCGCAAGGCTGACACCGCGCACGGCTTCGACGGGCGTTTCGCCTCCTGAATACGTGCGGCGCACGTCTTCGACCTTCAGAGCTCCCAAGTGATCCTCCCGCCGCGCCGCTGACTGACTATAGCAGCCGGTCCGGTCGCGAACACACGGATGACGTCGTTCAACCGGCGGAGGGAAGGCGGTCCGAGACGAAGAATATCGCCGCTGTGTGCGCCGGCAGTCTGAACCCGAGGCGTCCACCGGTCACGCGAACGCGGCGCTGCAGCGAGAGCGCGTCGATCATGCGCGTGTTGTTGGCCACGACGCCTGTGCAGTCCACGTCGACCGGCAGCTCGACGTCGCCGTTGTTGAGCGCCACGATCGCGCGTTCGTGCGCGGCGCCGCGCATGTAGACGAACAACGTGCCCGACGCCGCGAGCACACGCGTCTCAGCCCCACGGAGCGACGGATGCCCCCGCCGCAGCGCGAGCATCGTCCGCAGGTTCGAAAAGACCGATTGCTGAGTGGGCGTCCGTCCCGTTGCGACGAAACAATTGGTCGTGTCGCCGGCAAAGCCTCCGGGAAAGTCGCGCCGGTTGTCGGGATCCTCACCACCGGGCATTGCGATCTCGTCACCATAGTAGATCTGCGGCATGCCCCGCATCGTCAGCAGACAGGTCTGCGCGAGCTTGAGCGCGTTCGTGTCGCCGTTGACCAGCGCCAGCGGGCGCGGCGTGTCGTGGTTTCCCAGAAACGGCGCGAGGCCGCGAGCGTTGGGATAGAGCGTGTCGAGCTCGAGCGTCCCGCCGATTCGCTCCGCGGATGCCTGTCGCGAGAAAAACCCGATCATCGAGAAACCCAGAGGGAAATCGAACAGGTAGTCGACACGCGAGTCGATACCGTCTCGGGCGACGCCGCCCTGAAAATACGAGACGACCTTTGGATCGCCGTGGAACACCTCGCCAAGCACCGTGACGTTCGGATGCTCGGCCTTCAGCGCCAGGATCCACTGCGACCAGAACGACCGGGGCGCATACGGCAGAGTGTCCTCGCGAATCGCGTCAAATCCAGCCTGGTCGACCCACCAGATGCTGTTCTGGATCAGGTATTGCGCGACCTCGGGATCGTCCTGGTTGAGGTCGGGAAGCTTGTTGGCGAACCAGCCCTCGAGCGTTGCCTTTCGGTCGGCCGCGTCGCCCGAGATGTCGGTGATGGAATCGATCTTGAACGGGTTGTCGAGGTGGTCGGATGCGGTTCCGTTGAACCACGTCGGCGTTGGCGACGAATCGACCCAGGGGTGCGTTGCGCCAACGTGGTTGGCAACCTGATCCTGCATGACTTTCAGGCCGAGCCGATGAGCCTGATCGACAAGCGCGCGAAGGTCACCCATCGTGCCGAAATGCTCCTCGACCCTGTAGCAGTCGGTGGCCCCGTATCCGTGGTAGTCGCTTCGCGTGTCGTTGTTGTCGTAGACCGGCGTCATCCAGATGGTCGTGACACCGAGGTCCTTCAGGTATGGCAACCTGGCCGCGAGCCCCTTGAAGTCGCCACCGTGGTACGCGTGCGGATTCGAACGATCGTAGTTCGGTCCGTTGTTCAACCTGTCTCCGTCGTCGAACCGGTCTGGCATCACCAGGTAGATCACGTCATCCGGACCGATTCCCGCGAACCGGCCGGTGCGGTCGGGGAGCGCAAGCAACCCGAAGTGCGTGTCGGCGACTCCCGACGCATTTCGCAACGTGAGGGTCACATCGCCGGGCTTCGCATCGGGGGCGATGCGCGCGTACGCAATGACGTATGTGCCCGCGTCGTTGACCTGTTGCCGGATGATGGTGACCGCCGGCGAACTCGCGCTCAGCACGCACCCACCAAGATTGGAACCGCGAACGAGCAGTTGAATCTCGCTCATCGAGTGGCCGATCCACCAGCTCGGAGGATCGACCCCGCCAACCGTCGGCGACGCCGATTGGGCGTGCGGGACGGGGAGCCAGACAAACGCAAGCATGAAGATCAGAACGTATTTCATGACGTGGGTTCGTCCGGCGGCACCTCGGGCCAGGACTCGCCCTGGACCCACACCGCACCGTCTTCAAAGTGCTCCTTCTTCCAGATGGGGACGATCTGCTTGAGCCGGTCGATGGCAAACTGTCCGGCTTCGAACGCCACTTTCCGATGCGCAGACGTCACGACGATCACGACGCTCGATTCACCAATCTCGATTCGGCCGAGCCTGTGTGTGATACCGATTCGGTCGATCCCGGGCCAGCGTTCGTGCGCCTCGGCGCCGATCTGCTCCATAGTCCGGATCGCCATCTCCTCGTATCCCTCGTACTCGAGAAACCGCGTCGACCGGCCCCGCGTATTGTTCCGCGCCACGCCGTCAAAGATGACCACCGCGCCGTCCTCGCCGCGCAGCAGACGACCGCGCATCGCTTCGATCCCGATCGGGTCGTGTGTGATCTCAAAGAAATCGCCCGATCCGCCCGACACGGGAGGAAAGATCGCGAGCGTGTCGCCGCCCGCGAGCGACTCGCTGCGCACCGCGTACGTCTCGTTGACGGCCGCGAGCAGCACGCCTTCGAGCGGCGCGAGCGCGGGGTAGATCGTTTGGAGCTGCGCCATGGCGTCGCCTACGGTTGCGCCTGCGGAAACCTCGATCGACGTTCGTTCGACGCCGGCGAGCTCGCGGGCATGCCCGAACAAGAGGACCTCGACGATCTGCACGTCCGGTGCGGCCATGGAGTGCGATGGAACCACACAGACGGCGCGAGCGCAAATCCCGACACTGCGAGCGCCGTCGTCAGGCGCCAAGGAGTTTTGCGGCCGAGACCCTGTTCCCACCCGCCTGCTGGGCCGCGGCAAGCGCGTTCGTGATCGCCTCGGCCAACCCGTCAAGGCCCTCGACGCGATGCGGGAACGCCGTCGCCACGCCGACGCTCGCCGTGAGCAGGTTTCCGTTCGGATGCCGGATTGCGATCTCCTCGACGCACTTGCGCATCGCCTCGGCGATCGTCATTGCGGCGCCGGGATGCGTTTCCGGGAGCATTGCGAAGAACTCGGCGGTGCCGTCCGTCGCGAGGACGCTCCCGCGAACGCGGAGCTGCTTCTCGAGCGCCTCGGCAATTCGGCACAGCGAGTCGGTCGCCTGACGTTGACCCTCGAGCTCCTCGAAGGACGCGAATCGGTCCACCGCGACCATCAGGCACGACACCGGCTTTCTCGCCCGTGCCGCACGCTGCCATTCGATGTCGAGCGACTTTGCAAACTCGTCGCACGTCTGGGTCCCAAGCGTGTCGCGCCGGTCGATCTCCACGGCGGGGGCGACGGCGGCGTCCGCGCGCGCTAGCGGGCCGGAAACGAGCGCACCGCTCCTGGTCCGTCCCGCGGGCGTCTTGAGGTCGGGGTTCAGCACGAACGCCTCGCGCAACGCGCGCCGCGCCTGAGCGGCCTCGCCCGTCGACTCGTGCAGCCGCGCAATCTCGAGACACTGCGCCGCTGCCCTGACCGGTTCTCCGCCGTCTACGTACAGCTGTTTCAGCTTCATCCGCCCTTCGAGGTAGTCGGGCTGTTGCGCGACGAGCTCCTCGAGAAGCTTCAACCGCGCTGCGAGAAACTCGGGATGTCTGGCGACCATCTCCTCGAGCAGCTCGGTGCTGTAGTCGCCATAGCTGTCGTAGATCTCGGCCTCCTCGACCTCCTTGCGGGTTGGCGCCGTCTCGTCGCCGAGCGAGTCGAGCTGCGCCTGGTACGAGACCTTGCCCGGATCGATCTCGATCAGGTGCTTGAGCGCGACGATTGCATCGGCGCGCCGTTCCTGTTTGAGCGCGGCGGGCACGAGCGTGTTCAGCGTGGCGATGAGGTTTCGCCGTTCGCGCACGCTCTTGTAGATGCCGGCGAGCCGCTTGAGCGCGTCGACATTGTCCGGATCGCGCTCCAGGATTTGTTTGAGCAGCGCCGTCGCCTTCTTCTTGTGCCGCCGGGCGATCACGATGTCGATGCAGCGATCGACGATCGCCATCGCGCGATCGAAGTCGGACTGCAGCACGTACGCGTTTGCGACGTCCAGCAGGTAGTCGTATCGCGAATTGTCGAGCGCAAAGAGCCGGTTGAACGTCGCCTCGGCGCTGTCGAGCATTCCGACGTTCCGGAACGTACGTCCGAGGATGATGATCAGGTCGATGTCGTTCGGGCTCATCTCGAGCGCGCGGGCGATCATGTCGAGGGCGGGCTTTACCTCGCCACGCGCCGCGTACGCTTCGGCAAGCGCCTTCAGCGCGGGCCGCGAATCCGGTTTGAGTTCGAGCGATCTGCGCAATGCGGCGATCGCCTTCTCCTGCTCGTTCGCCTCGAAGTAATGGTTCGACAGGTACCGCCACGTCTCGCTGGCCTCGGGTCGCATGTCCTCGCGCTCGAACGCCTCGGCGAGCGCGATGCGCGCGCGAGTATCCGCCGGATCGAGGTCCGCCGCGCGCTTCAGCATGCGGACCGCGTCACGCGGGCGCCCGCGCTTGCGGAAGCCCTCGGCAGCAGCTCGATACTGCTGAATGGCCTCGGCCG
>JBGAKX010000154.1:0-9794 GCA_044224215.1 Blastocatellia bacterium | reverse complement strand
GCTCGGATTGACACCGATCATCGAGAGCGCCCCGCTCGGTCTGCACTCCAAGTCTGGTTCGAAGCACCCCGAAGGGGTGCCGAATAATAGCCGGGGGTCAAGGAGCGCGAAGCGCGACGACGACCCCCGGTCGGCCACACACACCGCGTCGACCCTGTAAGGGTCGCCAGCTAACTCGCGCCCGCTCCCGAACGAATCGCTTCGCACAACGCCGCCGTGAACTCCGTCGTCGTAGCGCTTCCGCCAAGGTCCCTTGTCCGCACGCCCGTCTGTGTCATCACGTGTTCGAGCGCCGCGCCGACACGCCGTGCCGCATCCATCTCGCCGAGATGCTCGAGCATGAGAATCCCCGACCGCAGCAGCGCAATCGGATTCGCGACGTTTCTGCCCGCGATGTCGGGCGCCGTGCCGTGAACCGCCTCGAACAACGCGGAGTCGTCGCCGATGTTCGCTCCCGGCACCATCCCGAGGCCTCCGACCAACCCAGCCCCGAGGTCGGACACGATGTCGCCGTACAGGTTCTCGAGAAGCAGCATGTCGAACTGATGCGGATTCATCACGAGGTTCATGCACAGCGCGTCGACGATCTTCTCGTCGTGCACGATCTCGGGATACTCGACCGCGACGTTTCGAAAACACTTGAGAAACAGCCCGTCCGACATCTTCATGATGTTGGCCTTGTGCACGCACGTGATGCGCTTGCGGCCGTGCTCTCGCGCGTATTCGAACGCCCACCGCGCGATGCGCGTTGACGCCTTCTCGCTGACGATCTTCAGGCTCTCGACCACTCCCGGAACGACCTCGTGCTCGAGCCCGGCATAGAGGCCCTCGGTGTTCTCGCGGACAATGATCATGTCCATCTCGCCAAAGTGCGTCAGCGCACCGGGCAGGCTCTCGACGGGCCTGAAGTTGCAGTAGAGATCGAGGACCTTCCGCAGCCTTACGTTCACGCTCTGGAAGCCCTTGGCGATCGGCGTGCCGATCGGGCCCTTCAGCGTGACCCGGTTGCGTTTGCAGGCCTCGATGACCTCGAGCGAGAGGCTCTCGCCCGTACGCTCGAACTCGGCGGCGCCCGCCTCGACACGCTCCCACTCGAACGCGACACCCGTCGACTCGAGGATCTCGACGACCGCGTGTGACACCTCGGGGCCAATGCCGTCGCCAGGTATGAGCGTCACTCGATGCGCCATGGATCCTCCTATTGCCCCGCGTTGAAGTGGCCGACTATACTGCAATGTTCCGGACGGCGCAACGAACGCGATTGAGGTGATTTGCGTGCACGAAGTAAGCATCGAGATGGAGTTTTCGAGCGCCCACGCGCTGCGTGGCTACCGCGGAAAATGCGAGAACACGCACGGCCACAACTACAAGGTGGAAGTGCACGTGTGCGGCGAACAGCTCAACGATATCGGCCTCCTCGTCGACTTCAGAGACCTGAAGGACGCAACACGCCGGCTCGTCGAGTACCTCGATCACAAGAACATCAACGATCTGCCGCCGTTCGACGTCGAGTTGAACCCGTCTGCCGAGAATCTCGCGGCATTCTTCTTCCACGAAGTGGGTCGCGAAGTGAACAATGACCGTGTCCGCGTCCGGATGGTCCGGGTGTGGGAGACCGATACGTGCTCGGCGACATACTCCGAAGGGTAGGAATCTCAAATATTTTTGAGATTCTCCAATTTATTTGAGACGGACAACGAGATTTTTGATCCAGGAATGTCACACGGGACCAACTGCGGCCTACAAACTGAATGAGGTGCTCAACATGCGTCGAATAGTCTTCATTGTCGCGCTTGCGACTCTTCTGACCGGATCCATGGCCGGCTACGTGTCGGCACGTACGGGCTCGTCGAGCGAGGGCGTCACGAACAAGACGTGCCCGCTGATGGGCGAGGCAACCAAGGCCAAGTACCGCGTCGAATACAACGGCCAGTACGTCTACTTCTGCTGCAAGGCCTGCGTCGAGGCGTTCAATTCGGACCCCGAGGCGGCGATCGCAAAGATGTCCGCCGAAGACAAGGCCGCGATCCAGAAGAACGACGCCTGTCCGATCTCGAACGAAAAGATCGAGAAGTTCGACGTCAAGTCCGAATACAACGGCAAGCTCGTCTACTTCTGTTGTCCGGACTGCAAGGCAAAGTTCGACAAGGAACATCCGGGCGCCAAGTAGCGCCCGCTGGACGAGAGGCGGCCTGCAATCGGCCGCCTCTCGAGTTTTTGCTCGTCATCCCGCCGAAACGCCCCTCTTCCCACATCCGAACGCCTCGGATATAGTTCGCATCCATCCGGCGACGACGTTGGTCACGGCCACGCGCCGGCTCACGAATCACGCACCACACCGAGGGAGGAGACAGCAAGCGCCATGGCGAACCTATCTGGCCAGCCCTATCCGGAGCGGCAGTTCAACAATCTGAGCGGACTGAACGGTCTCTCGGCCGAGCAGATCGATCAGCACCTCAAGCTGTACGCCGGCTATGTGAAGAACACGAATCTCCTGAACGAGCAACTCGGCGAGCTGATCGCGTCGGGTGACACGACGTCGCCGAAGTTCGGCGAGCTCACGCGCCGCATGGGCTTTGAATACAACGGCATGCGGCTTCACGAGTACTACTTTGACAACATGTCGGCGGCCGGCGGCACGCTCGACGCCTCGTCGTCGCTCGCCGCCGCGATCAACGCCAACTTTGGTAGCGTCGACGTCTGGAAGTCCGATTTCACCGGCATCGGCAAGATGCGCGGCGTCGGCTGGGCCGTCCTCGCGCAGGACCCGCTGTCGGGCAAGCTGTCCAACCACTGGATCACTCTGCACGAAGAGGGCAACGTCGTCGGGTTCCAGCCGATTCTTGTGATGGATGTGTGGGAGCACGCCTACACGGTCGACTATAAGCCGACCGAGCGGGCCAAGTACATCGACGCGTTCTGCTCGAACATCTGCTGGAAGACGGCGGGCAGCCGGTTGAGCAAGTAGGTCCAGTCCGCCCGCGGACTCACGGTCCTGGCGCAGAGTCGCGCGCGCTCCCACGCGCCCGCGCCTCTGCGCCATTTCATTTCGAGGTGTGACGAACTGTGGCTGTCGCGATCGAGTGGCTTGACTGGGGCGAAGCGGCATTTGCGCTTGCCGCGGCTCAGCAGCGGCCGATTCTGCTGAGGATCGACACCGCATGGTGCGCCTCATCGCGCCTCATGGCCGGCGAGAGCGATACGGATCCACTGGTCGTCGTCACGGTCAACGAACACTTCGTACCGATCCGCGTCGACGCCGATCGTCACCCGGAACTCAATGAGCGATACAACCTCGGCGGCTGGCCGACCAACGCGTTCCTGACGCCCCGCGGCGAACTGATCACGGGAGGAACGTACTTTGACCTCGACACGTTCCGCCTGCTGCTGAACCGCGTGGCGCAGAACTGGAGCGACCGACGAACGGAGGTCGAGGACGCCGTCGCTTCGTCGCGCCGAGACGCCGAACAGAGGCGCCGTGGACGCCCGTCGCACGATCACCCCACGGTCGAGACCGTCGCGAGCGTCGTCGACGCGGCGATGGACGACTTCGACTTTCGATATGGCGGGTTCGGTCGCGAGCCCAAGTTTCCGCATCCCGCCACCATCGAACTCTTGCTTGCCGAGCACCTCCGAACCGGCGAAGGACGGCTGCGCGACGCCGCCCTGATGAGCCTCGAGGCGATGTGGGATCCGGGCGGCAAACAACCGCGCCTCGCCGACGAAGGCGGCGGATTCTTCCGGTATGCGGCGCACCGTGACTGGTCCGATCCGAGGTACGAAAAGCTGCTCGAAGACAACGCGCAGCTCCTGAGTGTGTACCTCTCGGCCTTCCAGCTCACCGGCGAAGGCCAGTGGGCCGCGGCTGCGCGTTCGATCGTCGGGTACATCCGATCGACGCTCACCGACACGCGACGACGATTCTTCCGGTCCAGCCAGGCTGCGGTGCCAGGCGCCGAGTACTACACGATCGCGCCAGCCGAGCGACCGACCGACGAAGCCCCGGAGGTTGACGAGTCCGGATACGTTGCCGGCAACGCTGTGACGTGCTCGGCGTTCGTCAAGGCCGGCCTCGTGCTCGGCGACGATGCTGTGCTCGAGTTCGCCGCGGTCGTCGTCGACGGGCTCCTGCGCGGCGCCCGCGTTCCGGGGGACGATATCCTGCTGGGCCACCGCATCGAGCCTGGACACGGGTCGGGACCGATCCTTCTTGCAAGCCAGGTGTATGCGGCCCGAGCGCTTGTCGACGTCTACGAGGCGCTCGGCGGGCACAACAGGCTCGAGGCCGCGGCGGCGCTGCTCGACGAGGTGCACGCGCGGATGATGGATCCCGTGCGCGAGGCGTACACCGACACGATCATCGAGGTCGGCGCCGAGGGCTATCTGAGTCAGGCAATCCATCCGCTCGCCGAGAACAGCGTGGCGGCCGAAACGTTGCTGCGCCTCGCGACGCTGCTCGATGCGCCCGCGTACCAGACGCGCGCCCACGCGCTCCTGCGCGCGCTCGCCGGCAATGCGCTCGACTATGGAATCGTCGCCGCGCCATACGCGCTCGCCGTGCTGCGATCGCTCGCGCGAAACCCGGTCATGGTTCAGATCGCGGGAAACCCCTCGACCCCGGCGGCACGTGCGCTGACGCGCGCCGCGCACGCGCTCTTCGTTCCCGTTCGAGCGGTGAAGTACGTGGATCCGGAACGCGACCGCGCAGCATACCGCGCGCTGTCCGAGAGCATGGCCAACGGCTCGGCCGCTCGCGTCGGATTCGCCGGGTCGTTCTCGCAGCCGACGTCGGATCCCGACACGCTCGTTTCGATCATCGCCCGTGCGGCAACGGCGATGTTCGCGGGAATCTGAACGCGCGGTTACTTGTTCGGGTGCTTGCCAGGCGCCTGCTTGCCGTCACCGTCCTTCTTTGCGTTCGTTGCGGCCTGGCCGCCGGTCTGGGCTGACTTCCGCAGCGGAATCGCCTCGAACTTGCCGATCCTGGGAAAATCCACCGTGACGAGCTGCGCATTGTGCGGCAGCGGAAAACTCGCCGTCACAGTCGTAACCTCATTTGGTGCAAGTGTTTGCGTCAGTCCGTCGGTTGCAACCGGGGGTCCGCCGACCTGCAGCACCTCGAGCGGGCGCTTCGTCACGTCGTCGACAATGACCGCCTTCTGTGCGGAGTAGTTCTCGATATTGACGGGCGCGGCACTCGTGTTCGCAAGCTCGATCTCGACGAGCAGCGTGGTTCCACGCGGCGTGCAGTCCATGAGGCGCGCCTCGATGCCAGGCCATTCCGTCGTCTGAATGGCGATAGGCTTCCGCGGAGGTTTCGGCTCGGCGGGTGGCGTCTCGCCGCCCGTCGCCACGTCGTGCGGCTTTGCAGGCGGCGCAGGCTCGGACCCGCACCCAATCATTCCCAGTGACACGATCATCGCGAGCATCGCCACAACAGCTATGCGCATCATCCGCGCGCTTCCACGTTCCATGGTCATACGCTGTGATTATCCAGTCTCGACCCATCGCCCGAATCGGGCCGACGGTCGGGTTTCAAAAAATAGACGGTCATCAGGATCGCGCTGATGCCCGACACGGTGAGCTTCCAGACATACGAAATCGGCGCCGGCGAGATGAAGCCCTCGATCAGACCCGCAAAGACGAGCATCGTCGCGCACCCCAGCATGAGCGTGACCGCGAGGCGTCCCTTCAGCACGAGCGCGTCGATGCGCGTCAGGTCGCCCGGCGCGATCAGGGCACTCGCAAGCAACAGCCCCGCGCCGCCCGAGATAAAGATCGCCGTGAGCTCGAGCACGCCGTGTCCCGACATGAAGTAGAGGATGTCGTAGAACTCGTAGCGCGTGCACAGGAACACCACGATCCCGAGCATCAATCCGTTCACGAGAAGAATGTAGACCGTACCGAGACCGGCGAGCATGCCCCCGCCGAACGCCATCGCGCACACGCTGATGTTGTTGCGCTGGATCAGTGCGGAATGGATCGGATTCGCGTCGTTGATCTCGAGCGTCCAGTCGTGGTGCGCGATCACCGACTGCCTGATTCCCGGCACTACCGCGTCGGCAAACCGCTCGTCGACGGACGTCATCAACGCGCCGATCGCCGCGAATACTATGGTGAGCAGAAACGCCGCCGCGGTGAAGCGGAACGTTCTGCGAAACACGGCGGGGAACTCGTACCGGAAGAAATCGAGAACCGACCGAAAGCCGCTGCCTTCGTTGCGGTAGATGTTGCCGTGCGCGCGGCCCACGAGTCCGTTCAGGTAGTTGACGAGCAGCGGATCGCCGACCTCCTGGCGTGCGATGGCAAGATCGGCGGCCGTGCGCCGATAGAGCCTCGCCAGCTCGCGTACCTCGTTGCGGCTCAGCCGCGAAAGCCGGTTCGCCCGTACGTCATCGACGAGCTCCTCGAGCCTTCGCCACATTCTTGTGCGCGCGTCGATGAATTCCTTCAGCACGTGACACGATTCCGGTCGGGCTCGTCGGAAACTCGCTGACGCCAACACGGGCCTCACGTAGAATCTCGCCGTGAGCAGCACGAGTCTGTCAACAAGCCCCCAGCTGGTCTCCGGCGCCGATGAATTGATCATCGAGACACCGGAACGCGTCGAACTCTACTATACGCGCGCGCAGGTGGGCAATCGGTTCCTCGCTGCTGCACTCGACCACCTGATCCAGGCGTTCGCGATGGCGGGAATCGCACTCGCGGTGTGGCTGATGGGCGAGTCGCTCGCGAAGATCTGGAACGATCTCGGGAACTGGGCGATCGCGATCGTCATCATGTTGACCTTTGCAATCTACACGAGCTACTTCATCGTTTTTGAGACGATATGGAACGGTCAGACACCGGGGAAGCGCGTGTTCCGGTTGCGCGTCATTCGCGAGGACGGGCGGCCCATCCGGTTCTACGAGGCGCTCGTTCGAAACCTGTTGCGGACCGCGGTCGATTCGCAACCGATCGTCGGTGTCCCACTGTACTCGGTCGGCATCGTTTCGATCTTTCTGAGCTCGCGGTCAAAACGCGTCGGCGACTATGTTGCGGGGACCGTCGTCATTCGCGAGAGCGAATCGCGCGCGCCGTCGCTCGACGACGTTCTCGCGCTCGCGCGCGACGAGGCGCGCAAGAGTCGCGACATCGCGAGCGCTCCGTTCGAGATCGATGCGTCGAAGCTCTCGGTTGCAGACGAGGTCGCCGTGCGCGCGTTTCTGCGCCGCCGGCTCGATCTGACCGAGCGTGTCCGAGCGGTGCTCGGGAATCGAATCGCGGCGTCGCTTGCGGTGAAGCTCGCGGTGCCGCCCGTGCCGCTCAACGCCGAACAGGTGCTCGAAGAGATCGACCGGCAGAGCCGCCGGCGCAGCCGGGACGATCGATCCTTGTAGTCCGCGCGTCGCGACGATGCTAGAGCAGCGTCACGTCGATCCCGTCTGCAGGTCCACGGCGCGCTTCGCGGTGCTCGTGCGCAGCGCCCGGTGACGACCCGTTCGAGCCGCACTGCGGGCACGCGGCGTCTTCACAGGCCGGCAGATTCCACGCCGTCGCCGCGGTGCGGAATGCCGCGAGGACGCGGCGAAGCTCGAAACCGCGTTCGGTGAGCTGGTACTCAACGCGAGGCGGCGACTCGGGGTACGAGTGGCGGGTCAGTATCCCGGCGGCTTCGAGACGTTTCAGACGTTCCGCAAGGGTGCGTGTGCTGATCGGCGCGAGGTCGGCGACGAGTTGCGTCGTGCGCCGCGGCCCCGCGAGGAGCGCTCCGACGAGCAACAGGCTCCATCGGTCGCCGACGAGTTCAACAGTCTCTTCGATGGGACAACCGCGCATAGACGTGGGTCCGATACCTCGGCGCTATTCTAGGGCGGCGCCGCAGTGCGGGCAACCGATGGAGCCGCAGGACCCGCATGTTGACAGGATGAAATTCGCGTCGGTATAGTCTCCGCTTCCCATTGCTGGGAGGTCGTTCAATGGTAGGACAAACGGCTCTGAACCGTTCAATCGGGGTTCGACTCCCTGCCTCCCAGCCATAGCATTTCACGAGGGCGCGAAGACGGTTTTCGCGCCCTCGCTGTGTGTCTCGAGCACGCGGCGACGCGCATTACAGCGCACGGACACGCGCTTCGAGTTCGAGGGCGATCGCTGCGGCGGCCTCTCCGCCTGCGACGCTTAGCGCAGGTCCGAACGCGATCGTGACGGCGCCGGGGCGGAAGAAGTATTTGCGCTGGCCGGCCGGTTGGTGCAGGCCCTTGATTCGAACCGGCACGACCGGGAGTCGAAGACCTTCGGCGAGCACGCCGACGCCGGAGCGGAACGTGTTGACCTCGCCCGTCGCCGTGCGTGTCCCCTCCGGGAACACGAGAATACTGTTGCCCCGTTCGACGAGCGTGCCCGCAAACGCAAAGCTGCGGCGGAAACCGCTCTGCTGCGGAAGAGGAAAGACGTTGAACAGCGCGACAACGAGCACGTACTGGACACGCAAGCGGAGACTCGTGAAGAGGCCCGTGTGCTGCGGCGGTTCGAGCCAGCCGAGCAGCATCTCGCCGAGCATCGCGATCGCGAGGTGCCGCCGGAACCTTCCCGGTAGCGCCGAAAGTATCAACGCTGCATCGGCGCTCGTGATGTGGTTCGACACGAAGAGCGCCTCGCCGTCGACGCTTGCAAGATGCGAGCGTCCCTCGACGCGAACGCGACACATGATGTTTGCGATCGGAAGTATGACGCCGTACAGGACCGCGAGTCGCACCGCCCGTACCGGAAGCCGGCCGGCCCACTCGGGATACCGGTGCCGGGGGCCCTCGGTTTTCGCCGCCGTGCCCTGGACGAGCCGGGCGACCTCTCCGACGGTCGACGCCTCGCCAAATGCAGCTTCGTCGACGTCGACTTGGTATCGATCTTCGATCGCGCTCATCAATTCCACACGACCCAGCGAATCCAGCCCGAGATCCGCGAGCGTGCGTGCGCTTGTGACGGACTGCGCACCGGCACCCGCGATCGAGCCGATCGTGCCCGCAAGCGACTCCGGGCTCGCCGGAATCTCGCGTTCGGCCAGTCGCGCGTTCACGACCTCGGCAACTTGTCTCTTGACCACCTTCTGCGTCGGCGTGCGAGGGAAGTCGACCTCGGGCCATTCGATCCACGTTCGCACGCGCTGATACTCGGCAAGCTCCCTGTTGGCGCCCGCGACCGCGCGTTCCAGATCCGCGTGATCCGCGTCGCGAATGATCGCTGCAGCGGGCTCGGGCCCGCCGCTGCCCGCATACTCGACTACCGCCGCTTCGCGGATGCCGGGTTGCCGGTTGAGCGCGGCCTCGATGTCTTCCGGATAGACGTTCAGGCCAGACGAAGTGACGATGACATTCTTCTTGCGGCCCTTGAAGAACAGGTTGCCCTCCGCGTCGAGGGCTCCGATGTCGCCGGTCGGCAGCCACTCTCCGGAAGACGGGACGATTCCGACCACCGGATCCCAGTAGCCGGGCGTGACGTTCGCGCCACGCACTTCGATTTCACCCGCCTCGCCGAGACGCACTTCGTGGCCGGGGAGCGCCTTTCCGATCGATCCACGACTCATCCTGAACGGGTGATTCACGCTGACGAGCGCCGCGGTCTCGGTCATCCCATAGCCTTGGACGACGGCAAAGCCGAGCCTTCTCCAGAAGAGTTCCGTCGACTCGTCGAGCGCGGCGCCGCCCGTCACGAACGCCCAGAACTTGGCGCCGAACGCGCGGTGTGCGTGCCGGAAGACGATCCAGCGTATGAACGGGTTCATCTCCGCAGAGCTCGCCACGCGGTCCGAGAGCCATTCG
>JBGAKX010000153.1:0-10001 GCA_044224215.1 Blastocatellia bacterium | reverse complement strand
CAACGGTTCGTGTCGCTCGAGTTCACGTATCCGCCGCCCGATACCGAATCCGCGATCCTGCAGCACGAAGGCGGCGTCGACGAACCGATGGCCCGGGACCTGGTGACGATCGGCCAGAAGGTGCGCAACCTGAAGGGCCACGGTCTCGAAGAGGGCGTCTCGACACGCCTGCTTGTCTACGCCGCGCAGCTCATCTCGCGCGGCATCGACCCGGTTACCGCGTGCGGTGTCGCCATTGCGAGCCCGATCACCGACGATCCCGAGCTGCAGCGCTCGATTCGCGAGATCGTCACAACGGTCATCTGATAACCAGGCGGCGACTGCTCGAATGTCCGACACGCTGCGCGCCAAGCTCGAGAAGCACCTGAAGGGCGTCAGCGCGCCCACGCTCGACGCGCTTGCGACGCGCGTCTGGCGGCTGCCAAAGGACTACGCGTCGCTCGCGATCGATCTCGCGATCACGCTCGGCGCCGTGTCGCTGCGCGCATCGGTCGAACTGCTGCGCGCGGTGCCCGACGTCGCGCCGCTGCTGCGCGAAGACGAACTGCGCATGTGGGCGGACATCGGCAACCGGCTGGCCGCCACGAACCCCGAGACGTCGGTCGAGTACTTTGCCGCGAGCCCGGCGGTACTGCTCAAGCTGTCGCCCCAGAACCGGCTGCTCGTGCTGCAGTTCGTCGCGCGCCAGGCGGTGCTGTCGAACAAGACGGCGCTCGATTCGTTTCGCGCGACCCCGCAGGTCATCAACGAGCTTGCCGATACGCGCCTCGCGAACGAGGTGCTTGCGATCTGTCTCGAGCTGGCGCGCCACTCGGTCAAACACAGCGGCGAGCTGCTGCAGTCGGCGCCGCGCGTGATCGATCACCTTCGCGGTCTGACCGAGCAGCCGATGCTCGCGCATCGCGCGACGGCGCTCGCATCCGCGTTCGCGCACCGGTCGGGTGGCACGGCGGCGGACTTCTTTGCAAAGATCCCGGACGTCGTTCGCGGGCGCGCCGTCGACGGAGCCGCCGCGTTGTTCGACGAGACCGAGATTCACCTCGAGCGCTCGGGGAGCGTCGCGCTGCAGTACTTCGTTGCCGGTGGAGCGGTGATGCAGGTCGCCGGCTCGGACGTGTACGCGCGCTGGAACGCGCTCTGCCGAAAGGTGGCGTTGCAGAGCAACGCGGCCACGTACCACTTTCTGAAGTTCAGCCCGGCGGTCGTCGTCGCGATGGGCCGCCGCGAGGCAAAACTTGGCGTCCCGCTCGTTGCCGAGGTGTTCGCCATCGTCAACGAGCTCGCGGAACGGTCGCCGGCTGCTGCGATCGAGTGTTTTCGCGCCGCGCCACGAGCGCTCGCCGAAGCGTCGCTCGACCAGTTCCGGGAGTGGGCGCTGTCGGGGCTCGATCGCGTCGAAGGAAATCCGCGCAAGCTGCAGGCCTACTACGCGCTCGAGTCGCGCGGAAGCCGCGACGCGCTCACGGCGACGGAGGGCGGCCTTTTGCTCGATTCGGTGACGCAGACGCTGCGGCTCTACGTCGAAGGCCTGACTGGTCATCAGCTGGGCATCGCGTCGCTCGACGACGTGCCCGAGGAATCGACGATCGGCGACGGCTCGACCGTGTACCTGCCGGCGGTCGTAACCGAGTTCGCGGATGCCGACGACAACTTCCGCCTGTTCAAGGTGATGGCGGCGCACGGCGCGGGACAGATCGAGTTCGGAACGTACGAGCGCAGCACCGAGTCGCTGCAGGCCGCATTTGCCACGACATCCGAACGGTTGCGACAGAAGGGCCGCAAGGCGGTGCGCCATCGCGCGGATTTCGGCTACGCCGATGTGCTGAAGCTCTACCCGGACGCGCTGCTCGCGCGACGCATCTTCACGACCATGGAGAACGGGCGCGTCGACGCGCGGCTCCGCCAGACGTACAAGGGGATACGGCGCGATCTGGACGCCATTCGCGACCGGCTATTCTCAAAGCGCCCGGCACTCAACGAACTGACGCTCGACGGCGCCGTGCACGAAATGCTGATGCAGGCGGCGTTTGGCGGCGGCATCCGTGCCGAGGGCCACATCCGGTTCGATGCCCTTGCCGCCGAGATCGAGCGAATCGTCGGCGAGTTCGTCCACGCCGACGGCGCCAGGGTCGGCGACTCGCTCGTCGCGACGTCGATCCTGTACGAACTGGTCACCGTCGATCGCGAAGGAAGCGCGGCCGGTGGCGACCAGGTTGCCGCGGCGTTCGACGACGACGGCTCTGGCGAGGCAGGCGACCTTCCGTCCGAGTCGCACGACGCGCAACCCGGCAAGGTCGCCGGCAAGAAGGGCCCCACCGAACAGGTGTCGCACTGGTCGCGTACGCTCAACGAACCGACGGACCCGGACGACGACATGCTCGTCGCGGGCGCATCGCTCGAGGCACCCGAACAGGACCTCGAGCCCGGCGAGGTCGCGCATTCATACGACGAGTGGGACCGCGAGCTCGGCGACCACCGCGTCGGATGGTGCCGTGTGGTCGAGAAGCGCGGCGCGCGCGGCAGCCGCAGCTTTGTCGAGCTCGCCCGGTCGCGCTATGCGGGCGTCATCTCGTCCATCCGCTACCAGTTCCAGCTGATGCGGCCCGAGGATCTGCGCCGCGTCCGCGGCGAGATCGACGGGGAGGAGTTCGACCTCGACGCGGTCATCAACTACGCGATCGACCGGCGTGCGATCGGCAGGATCGACGAACGGCTCTATACGCGCAAGCTGCGTCGCCGTCGCGACGTCGCCGTGTCGTTTCTGCTCGACATGTCGAGCTCGACGGCTCGGACGATCAGCCGGTACCCGAACCAGCCCTACTCGCACCCCGGCCGGCGAATCATCGACATCGAGAAGGAGGGGCTCGTGCTGATGAGCGAAGCGCTCGAGGCTGTGGGCGATATGTACTCGATGTACGGATTTACGAGCGAGGGACGGCGCAACGTCAAGTTCCACGTCTTCAAGGAGTTCTCGGAGAGCTATTCGCACGAGGTCGAGAAGCGGATCGGCGGCATCAGCTACCAGAACAACACTCGGCTCGGATCGGCGATTCGTCACGCGTCAGCAAAACTGGAGCAGCAGCCCGCGCGCACCAAACTGCTCGTGGTGCTGAGCGACGGACGGCCGTACGACCACGACTATGGCGACAGCCGGTACGCGCGAGAGGACACGAAGATGGCGCTGCGGCATGCGAAGCGGTCGGGTGTCACTCCGTTCTGCATCACGATCGATCGCGAGTCCGAGGATCAGCTGAAGGACATGTACGGCGAAGTGGGGTACACGATCATCGACGACGTGCTGTCGCTGCCCGAGCGCATGCCGTCGATCTACCGCAGATTGACGACGTAAGATCTGCCGCAGATTTGCGCAGATTTGCGCGGATTTGCGGCAACTCTTACTCCCCCATCACGAGGCCTTCGACCTCGATCGTGATGTCCGCGATCTCGCCCTCTTTCGGCACGCCGTCGATCGTGACGGTAAACGGGATCGACCCCTTCGCCGCGATCTTTTCGTAGAGCTTTGGCACCGGCATCGCCAGCACCGTCGCCATCTCCTTGCCGTCCGCCCCGATCACGCGGCCACGCAACTCGATCCCGAGCACCGGCTTCTCGGTGAAGTTCACGATCGTGCCGTTCGCGATCGCCTGGCGCTGACCGAGCATGTTCGCCTGCGTGAAGTACTTCTTGTTCACGAGGCTCACGAGGCCGACGTTCTTGTCAAAGACCGGGTTGCCGGCGTGGGCCGCATTCGGCAGACCCGGCGCCTGGGCCGCCGACTGCTGTGGCGCGGCCTGCCTCGAGCTGTAATAGACCACCCCGGCGATGACCACGACCATCGCAAGTCCCGCGACGATCATGATTGCCCGCGATCTGCCCTTGTCGACCCTGTCTTCCTGCTGTTCAAACATAGTGGTGTCGCTCCGTGCTCGAGAGCCGCCGTCACCGGCCGCTGATCGTCATCTTCCCGATCAGCAGCGTCGGCGCCCCCATTCGTCCCCGGAATTCGAGGTCGCTCCCGACCGCGTCGATTCCGAGCAGCATGTCCTTCAGGTTTCCCGCGATCGTCACCTCCTCAACGGGATACGCGAGCTCGCCGTCTTCGATCCACACCCCGGCTGCGCCGCGCGAGTAGTCGCCGTTGACAATATTGACACCAAAACCCATCAATTCGGTCACGAGAAATCCACGTTTCACCGAACCTACAATCTCGTCGCGCGACGTCGTGCCCGCCTCGAAGTACAGATTTCCCGGTCCGACGCCCGGCTGACCCACGATTCCCCTCGTCGCATTGCCGGTCGACGGCCGGCCAAGCTTGCGGCCTGTGTACGTGTTCAGGAGGAAATTCTCGAGCACGCCCTCGCGGATTACGACGGTCTGCCTGGTTGCGAGCCCCTCGCCGTCGAACGGCCGTGAGCCCGATCCGCACCGGATCCTGCCGTCGTCGACGATCGTCACCGCCTTCACCGCGACGCGCTCAGACAATCGGTCGGCGAACATCGACGCCTTGCGAAAGACCGCCTCTCCCGATGCGGCCTGGAAGATCGTCCCGAGCAGATCGCGGGCTACCGACGGATCGAAGACGATCGGCGCCTCGCACGATTCCACCTTTCGCGCGCCAAGCTTGCCGAGCGCACGCTCTGCGGCCCGCCGGCCGATCGACTCGGGCGACTCGAGATCGGCGAGCGCCCGGCGCACGTCGTACCAGTGATCGCGCTGCATCTCGTCGCCGTCGCGCGCAACGGGCACCGCGCCGAGCGAGATCGACGACGTCCGGTACGCGCCCGAGAATCCAAGCGAGTTGGCAAACCGCGTCGCGCCCGTCGTCGTGCTCAACCCTCCACGGTCCGAGTTGACGATTCGCTCGTCGACGTCGAGCGCCGCCCGCTCGCAACGGATTGCCATGTCGATCTTTGCATCGGCTGAGAGTTCCGCGAGCGCAGGATCGTACAACTCGAGGTCCGGCAGGTCCGTGGCCATGTCGGACGCCGCGGGCAGATCCGCGGATTCGTCGACGGAGGTCGCGCGTGCAAGAGCGATGGCATCGTCGACCAACGCGTCGAGTGCATCACTCGAAAAATCCGACGTCGAGACGGATGCCTGGCGCCCGTCGATCAGCGCCCTGAGGCCGAGCGCCCTCGATTCGGCCTCAGTCAGCGTTTCGATCTCGCCGAGACGAATGCCCACCGAGAACTCCGTCTCGTCGCGGATGATGACTTCGGCAGCGGTCGCGCCGCGCTTCATGCAGCGCGCAACCACGTCGGCGGCGAGTGTGCTGTCCATGTTCATTCGTGGCAGGTCGGCGG
Organism: Blastocatellia bacterium; assembly: GCA_044224215.1. GTDB lineage: Bacteria > Acidobacteriota > Blastocatellia > UBA7656 > JADIYM01 > DAOMFM01. Next base: position 4,698 of record JBGAKX010000153.1, on the reverse strand, counting down.
GCGGCTCACCCCTTGGTTCCGCCGACGGTCATCTCGCTGATCTTGATCGTTGGCAGCCCGACGCCCACCGGTACGCTCTGCCCGTCCTTGCCGCACACGCCGACACCCGAGTCGATCTCCAGATCGTTCCCGACTGCCGTCACGCGCGTGAGCGCGTCCGGCCCGTTGCCGACGAGCGTCGCGCCGCGCACCGGCGCCGTGACCTTGCCGTCCTCGATCAGGTACGCCTCGCTCGTCGAGAAGACAAACTTCCCGTTCGTGATGTCCACCTGGCCGCCGCCGAACTGCACCGCATAGATCCCGCGCTTGACACTGCGAATGATCTCGTCCGGATCGTCGTTGCCGGCGAGCATGAACGTGTTGGTCATCCTCGGCATGGGAATGTGCTGGTAGCTCTCGCGACGCCCATTGCCCGTGCGCTCGACGCCAAGGAGCCCCGCATTCAGCCGATCGTTGATGAAGCCGCGCAGGATTCCCTTCTCGATGAGCACCGTGTTTCCCGTGTCGCACCCCTCGTCGTCGATGTTGAGCGAGCCGCGCCTGTTTGGCAGCGTCCCGTTGTCGACGATCGTGCAGAGCTCGGACGCCACTCGCTTGCCGATGAGTCCCGCGAACGCCGAGGTCTTCTTACGATTGAAGTCCGCCTCGAGCCCGTGGCCAACGGCTTCGTGCAGCAGAATCCCGGGCCAGCCGTGGCCAAGCACGACCTCCATCGCTCCCGACGGCGCCTCGACCGCGTCGAGGAGCAGCACCGCCTGGCGCGCCGCATCCGACGCAAATGCCTCCGGCGATGCGTTGCCCGTGAAGTGATCCAGACCGACGCGTCCGCCGCCGCCCGCGCGGGACGACTGTCGATTTCCGTCGGCGTCGGCGATGCACACCACGCCGAAACGGGCAAGCGGCTGCACGTCGCCGACGACGCGACCGTCGCTCGACGCGATCATCACGTACTTGTACTCGTCGACGAACGCGGCCTGCACCTCACGGATGCGGCGGTCGTACGCGCGCGCCGTGGCGTCGGCACGCACGAGCAGCGCTGTCTTGTCCTCGACTGTCGCGTCGGTCGTCGGCGCGTCGCCGGGATAGAGGTCGCGCGATGGCGCACCCGACTCGACGCGGACCGGATCCGCGGATCCCGTGGACCGCGCGATCGCGGCGGCCGTTCGCGCAGCGCGCTCGATGGCCGCAGGGCTGATCTCGTCCGTATAGGCATAGCCAGTGCGCTCGGCCGATGTAACGCGAACGCCGACACCTTGCCGGATCGAGCGGGTCGCCGACTTGACAATCTGCTCTTCGAGAAACACCGATCCCGACGTGTTGTATTCAAAGTAGAGATCGGCAAAGTCGCCGCCGCGAGAAAGCGCCACGCCGAGCAACCGTTCGAGGTCCGCCGCGGCAATGCCGAACCGCTCGCGAAAGAATGAGATGGCGTCACGCGACATTATTTGCCGAACCCTCGCGGTCTCCCACGTGCAGCGCCGCGACGCCTCCCGTGAGATTCCTGAAACCGACTGCCGAAAATCCCGCACGCGTCATCATCGCGGCGAGCGTCTTCTGATCTGGAAATGCCTTTACGGACGCTGGAAGGTACGCGTACGCGCCGCGAGAGCCCGAGACGAACCCACCGATCCGCGGCAGAATGTGCGACGAGTAGAACTGGAACACCTCGCGAAACACTGGCACAAGCGGTCGCGAGAACTCGAGCACGACAAGCCGGCCGCCTGGCTTGAGCAGCCGGAACATCTCGGCGAGTCCTCCCTCGACGGACACGAGGTTTCGAAGGCCGAAAGCGATCGTGATCGCATCGACGCTCCCGTCGGGCAGCGGGACGCGCATCGCGTCGCCCTGCACGAGAGGGAGCACGCGGCCGCGTTCGCCCTTCGCGTGCGCGTGCGCAAGCATCGGGAGGCTGAAGTCGAGGCCGATGACCTCGGCCCTCGGAAACCGCGACTGCAACGCAAGCGAGAGGTCTCCCGTGCCGCAGCAGAGATCGAGCGCTCTCGCACCCGGCCGTGCGAGGATTCCGTCGAGCTCTCGCATCGTGCGCGCGCGCCAGCCCTTGTCGATGTTCAACGACAGGACGTGATTGAGCAGGTCGTACCGCGGCGCGATCTCGTCGAACATCGCGCGGACGCGCGCGGACTTCTCCGGATGGCCGACGGTATCGGCGTTCATGACCCTGACACGACCTCGACCTTGAAGCGGTCCTTGAGCGCCGCGCTGATTCGCGCGCCGTCGCCGACTACGACCACCGTCAGCGCGGTAGGACGCAGCGCGGTGCGGGCGACGGCCGAGACGCGCGCCTCGTCGGGCACGTAGTCGACAGGGTCGGGGAGCAGCTTCTGCCCTGCGTAGAACTCGGTCGCGGCGACGTCGTGCGCCGTGACGAGCGCGGTCGTAGCGCCGCGCATGAAGTAGTGCGTACCGGTGCCTCCCGGCGACGACTGCAGCGCGGTCAGGCTCTCGCCAAGACCCGTGATGGCGTCGGCCAGACGATCCACGGGGACTTCGCAGCCGAGCGTGAACGGCGACTGGAGCATCCTGAGGTCGTATGCGGCGCGCGCGCTCGCGTTCGGCATCTTCTGCTGCAACGAGCTGTCGAGCCGTGCGGCAAGCACCATCAATGCGAGCGCATCGTCGGACGTTCTGCCGGGGCCAAAGAATCCGGCGCGCATCACGGGCACGTCGGTGCCGGGGCGATCGACGACGACGACTCGCGTTTCGGCCGCCGGAGTCGGTGGCAGGAATGTCGCCGGCACGACGGTCCGCTTGGACCAGCGTCCGAATCGAATCCGCGCGAGCTGGACCGTGACGTCGAAACCGACGGGACCGCAGACGGCGAGAACCGACGAGTTCGCTCCGTAGAACCTGTTATAGAACGATTGAACGTCGCCCGGCGTGATCGACGCGATGGTCTTTGCGTCGCCCCACACAGAGCGCCCGTACGTGTGCTTGCCATACAACGCGCGGTTCAGTTGACGGTCGGCCGTCAGGTCCGCGGAGGCGTCCTCGGCGGCGATGTGATCGAGCGCGATCTTCTTTGCGGCGTCGACGTCGGCCTGCGCAAAACGCGGTTCGGACAGCATGAGGCTGAGCACGTCAAAGAGTTGTGCGAGCTTTTCCGGCGACACCTCGGCGTCGATCCACACGGCATCCCACGTCGTTCGAACCTTGAGCGACGCGTTTGCGTCGTCGAGCTCGCCTCGTATGCGCTCGCCGGTGTACGAGCCGGCGCCCGCCGACAGCAGGCCCGCCGTCAGGTTCGCGACGCCACTCTTCCCTGCCGGATCGAACATCGCGCCCGCGCGAATCACGCAGACAACGGCCACCCGATCTCCCGGCATTGCGGTCGAGAGAATTCGGAGGCCGTTGAGCAAGATCTCCCGCTGTGGCGTCTGATCCGGGTGGGGACCGTTTGGCGTCAGCGCTCGGCCCGGAACGACCGCGGCGGTCACCAGCGCAAGGCTGATGACGAGGAACCGAAGCCGACGGACCGATTGCGAGATCTCACTTGCCAAAATACCCATACACGTTCGTGATAGGTGAGTGTAGATGCACGCGGTTCCGACCGTCAACCTGCGGCCCTTGTGCTATACTCGCGCCCGAAACGGCGGACGAAATCGACGCCGGGGCCATCACGAACAGCCTATGAGGTCGGAATTCGTCTTTTGTCCCAAGTGCGGCGCGCAGAGCACGGCTTCGTTGAGGTTTTGTACCAAGTGCGGCACGAATCTCGAGGCGGTGAGCCGTGTGTTGACGGGTCAGCTGGTGCCCGGACAGCCCGCAGCGGCGGTACCCATCGATCAGGCGACCGAGATGGAAATCGCCTACGCTCGCGAGTTCAGCCGCGCGATGTACAGGCTGCTTGGAAGCCTCGCAACGTTCACGGTCATGCTGGTGGTCTTCCGAGGGCAGTGGTGGGTGTTCTTCACGCTCTTCTGGGTGGCGAACTGTGTTCGCGATCTCGTGCAGGCGGCGTTGCTGAAGAAGCGGATGACGAATCCTGCGGTGTTTCATGCGGCTCTCGAGGCGTTCCAGGAAGAGAAGCAGGGCAAGCGGAAGCGACGTCGGGACCGCGACAAGCAGCAGCTCGCACCACCGCCGCCGCCACAGGCGATGCCGATGCCTCCGGTCGCGTATGGCGACTATCTTCCACCGGCGCGAACGACGGGCGAGCTTCCAAAGCTGGAACCGGATCACTTCGAGTTCGATCCGGCCAATCCTCCTCCGAGCGTGACCGAGGGTCCGACGCAGCTGTTCGACGAGAACCGCGAGGAGCGCGAGGAATACAGTGGCCCGCCGCCTGCCGCGCGCGAGCGTCAGTAGTCGCGACGCGTTCGTGTCCTAGCGCGGACGGTCGGCCTTTCTGCGCACGAACTTGAGTCCCGACCACGTCGCGTCGATCGCGCAGACCTTGACGTCGACCAGGCCGGCGTCGAGGCCGACCTGCCGGATGATGTCCTCGCTGAGGTCGGACGCCAGCGACGACGTGCGCTTCGGCCATCCGATCCACAGCATCTCGCGGTCGACGATGGTCGGGCCGAGCCGCGCAATGTGCGCGACGGCGTCCGCGGTGCGGCGACAGAATGCGATGGTGACGTCGACGGTTCGCCCGCCGCGTTCGACGAATTCGACACCGTCGGGAATCGGCTCGAGCAGCTCGAGGAATCCGTCGGGCTCGTCGACGAGTCGCACGCG
>JBGAKX010000152.1:0-10032 GCA_044224215.1 Blastocatellia bacterium | reverse complement strand
CGACAAAGACGACCAAGCAGGTGCTGCTGATCGCGGGAGCGCTCGTGGCCCTGCTGATTGCGCTCGGCGTGGACTTCTTTGTGGCGCAGGCCCGGCTGAACCGCGCCGACAAGGAGCTCGCCGCTCAGCAGGCCGCGTCCGCCGACCTCAAGAAGAACAAGGAGCAGCTCGAAACGCTCCAGAAGCAGATCAAGAGCGTCGAGGAGCGGATCAAGATCATCGACGACCTGCAGAAGACGCAGAAGGGTCCGTCGGCAATGCTGAGCCTGATCAACTCCAAGATGCCGACGGGCGGTCTGCAGCTCGAGCGGATCGCGCAGGTCAAGGAGCAGCTCACGATCGACGGCGTCGCCGACGATCCGAATGTCGTATCGGAGTTTGCGCGCGGCCTCGAGCTCGGGTCCAACGGCCTGTTCCAGTCGGTCGGTCTGAACGTGACGCGCTCCGACGAGCAGGTTCCGGATCCCGAAGATTCGTCCGTCAAGACGCTCGTGACCAAGTACAAGTTCACGATCACCACACGATACACGCCGACCCTCGTAGGTCAGCCCCAGCAACCGCAGGCTGGCGCAGCACCGGCGGCCGGTGCGCCGGCACCGGCGCCCGCGCCGGCTGCGAAATAGGAGAAGGGGAGACCTATGGCACAGCAAGGCGTAAACGTGACGTACTCAGAGGGCGGGTTCCTGGACCGGATACCCTGGTATATCCAGCTGCTCGTCCTGATCGCTGCCATCCTGCTGATTCTTTTTGTCGTTGACTACTTCGTCATGGCGCCCAAGCGGCTCGACGCGTCCAAGAAGGAAGCGGCGGCCGACCAGCTGCGGCGCGAGAACCAGGAAGCCGACATCGTGCGGGCGAACATCGCCGAGTTCCAGCAGCGGCTCGACGGGCTCAACGGCGACCTCGACCGGTTGAAGGTGCGGCTGCCCGAGCAGCGGGAAGTCACCAACATTTTCGAGTCGGCCAAGCAGATGATGGCGTCGAGCGGACTGAACCTGGTTCAGTTCCAGACGACGTCCAAGGATCGCGAGGTGCCGCAGAAGTTCTACACGGAAGTGCCTTCAACGGTGAAGGTTGCGGGGCGCTACTCGCAGGTTCAGGCGCTGTTCGAGAAGCTCTCGGGATATGAACGGATCGTCAACGTGACGGACATCACGCTGGCGCGCGCCACGGACAAGGATCAGGTGTCCGGCGCATCCACGCTTGCGTCGTTCACGCTGACGGCGTTCTACATTTCGGAGGCGAACCGCACGGCACTCGAGAATCCGCAGGATCAGCCTCAGATCGATCCAAAGACCGGCAAGCCGATTCCGCCAAAACCGGGCGCAAAGCCGGCCCCGAAACCAGGAGCGCCCGGAGCACCCCCGGCTCCGGCGCCAAAGTAAGGTATCGGCAATGGAGAGACGCATGGGCTGGGAGGTCAAGGAGCGTAGGGGTATGACATATCAGGTTGTTCGAATGGCTCTCGTTTGCGTCGTGTTCGCCGGGCTCGCGTTCCCCGCGGGGGCGATGCACGCGCAGGACCAGCAGGCGCCGCCGGCTGCGCAGGTGCCGCCTCCCAATGAGCACGATCCGTTTTTCCGGAAGCCCAAGCCGCAGACCCAGGCGCCAAAGGTTGCAAAGGCCAACGAGCCGGTGCTCGTTCCCCCGCCGACGCTCGCCGAGCGCCAGGCGGACTTCCAGAAGAACAAGGACCTGGCGCGCCAGCGCGGGCTCCCCGATCCCGATCCGATCGGAACGTACCTTGTGAGCGAGCTCGTGGTGACGGGCGTCTTCGAGACGGATTCCGGCATCGGCGCGTTCGTTCAGGCGATCCCGACCAAGACGACGTTCTTCGTCGGAAAGGGCACGCGCGTCTACAACGGCGACGTCAAGGCCATCAACACGGGTCAGAATTTCGACCTCGGCGCGGTGGTGTTCCACCAGACCGACAAGTACAAGATCAAGAACAAGATCGACACGAAGACGATCGAAGTCGTCAAGCCGGTCACAGGCCCGGCTGGAGCCAAGAAATAATTTACAGAACGCGCTCCCGGCCGCTGTCGGGCCGGACCGGAGGGCACATACCCGCCGGAAAGCGTTGGAAGAACGAACGATGAGACTCACCACAGAAGTTGGGCAGCGTACACAGGGTCGGTTGGAGGCAAGAAAGGAGGCTCGTTTTATGTCTACTCTCATGCGCGCGAAGGCCGCCTTGGTGCTCGTCGCGCTGCTCTCCATGATGGGCGCGGGTCCCGCCGTCCTTGCAGCACCGGTCGCCGGTGGCGAGCAGGGAATCGGCGTGATCGCTCTTCGGCACACTGCCGACGGAGCGCAAACGCGCATCATCCTCGAGGGCACGGCCGAGCTGCCCTACACGATCTACAGGCCTGATGAGCGGACGATCCTGGTAGACCTGCCCGGCGTCGACGCCTCGAAACTCGAGGAAACGTATGCAGTCGACTCGCGTAGCGTCGAAAGGATTCAGGTTGAGCGCCTGCGCACCGCCTCCGGCCAGTCGCTCGCCCGGCTCCGCATCCGGCTTCTGGCTCCTGTCGACGATCGCACGGTCGTCGAAGGCAAGAGCCTGATCCTCACGCTTGCCGCGACAACAGGGGCGTCGGCGACACCGGCGACCGCGACCGCGGCGCCGCCGCCTCCCAAGGAACAGCCCGTCACGATGCGCGCCGAGGTCCCCGTGGCCAAGCCCGCAGCGCAGACGGTCGTGTCGCCGCTCAGTCCTGCTGCGGCGGTTCCGTCCACGGCGGCAACGGTGATCTCGAACGTCCGAACCGACGTCCAGGGCGCCAACTTCCGGGCGTTCATCACCACGGACGGACGCGCTTCGTTCAAGCATTTCGTTCTGCCGAATCCGGACCGTATCGTCCTCGACATCACGGGCGTTCGCAGCACCGTCGAGCGCAATGCGATCGAGATCAACAACGGCGGCATCTCGCGAATCCGCGTCGGACAGTTCCGCACCGCCGATCCGAAGGTGGTCCGCATCGTGTTCGACGTTGCCAAGATGGGCCCGTACGACATTCGCCAGGTTGGAAACAACGTGGTGCTGACGCTCGGGCCCGAGGCCGGCAACGCGTCGCAGATGGCCGCTCCGGCGCCAACGCCGTCTCGGACTGCCGCCGCTCCGGCGACAAAGCCCGAGCCCGCCGCGCCGCGCCCTGCGGTGAAGCAGCCGCTTCCGCCGCCGGTCGTGACGAACGACAGCCCGGCTGCCGCGCCTGCCAAGTCGCCAGCCAAGGCGCCCGCAAAGGCTCCTGCAAAGACGCCCGCCGTCGCTGCACCAGAGCCCGCCATGTCCGAACCGGCTCCCAAGGATCCGGCTCGCAACCCGGTGATGATGAGCACGCCGACGCCGGTTCGCCCGGTCTCGGAAGAGATCGACCCGCAGGCGGGGGCCACGCGGCCCGCGCAGAAGCCGGCGGTCGTTCCGCAGCGGAACGCCCAGGCCGGCCAGGCGGTGCCTCCCGCGCCGATGGTGCCCAAGGCATCGCAGGGCGGTTACCTGACGGAGGGCTTTGTCGGCCGTCCGGTCAACCTCGACCTCAAGAACGTCGATCTTCGTGACGTCCTTCGGTTCCTGCACAACCGCTTCAACGTCAACTTCATCGTCGACAAGTCCGTTCCCAAGGACGTGCCCGTCGACGTCAGTGTCAAGGACATTCCCTGGAACCAGGCGCTGGACTCGATTCTGAAGTCGCAGAGCCTCGGCGCCGTTCGTGAGGAGGGCGGAATCGTCCGCATCGCGACGCTGGCGTCGATCGCCGCAGAGCGCGACGCGCAGCGCAAGGTTCAAGAGTCGTTCTTCCTTGGTCTGCCGCTGATGACCAAGATCTTCCGGCTGAAGTACGCATCTCCGATTCCGCGCAACGTCAGCATCACGGAAGGCAGCAGCGGTGGCGGCGGCTCGAGTCTCGCAAACTCGCCGACCTTTGATCCCAACCAGATCAAGACCGGCATCTACGCGTTCATCAAGAATCGACTGTCGACCCGCGGCCGGATCGAGTTCGACGTCCGGTCCAACAGCATCATCGTCACCGACCTCGCTCAGCGGATCGAGGTGATCGAGGAGATCATCCGGGCGCTCGATCGTCCGGAGCCTCAGGTCGAAATCGAGGCCCGAATCGTGATCGCCAAGCGCGATTACCTGAGGGATCTCGGCGTGCAGCTCTCCGCGGCGGTGATCAACACGAACACCGGCGGCGCGGCGATCCTCAACACGATCATCGGCGACACACTCCCGGCGACGCCCGGCGGCCTTCCGACGCCAACGGCTCTCGAGCCGGGCGGGTCGCTCGTCAGTCTGACGACGGGCGTTCTCGGAACGTTCCAGATTTCGGCCAACATCATCGCGGCCGAACGGAAGGCGCAGGTCCGTACGATCGCCGCGCCGCGCGTGACGACGCAGAACAACACGACGGCCGAGGTCGTCAACGGTGTCCAGATTCCCGTGCAGACCGTGTCGAACAACACGATCACCACGACGTTTGTGGACGCCGCGTTGAAACTGCAGATCACGCCGCAGGTCATCGTAGAAGACGGCGCGATCCTGCTGACCGTCATCGCCGAGAACAACAGCGTATCGCAGCTCAGGACCATCGGCGGAACGCCCGGTATCGACGAGCAGAGCGCTCGCGGTATCGTGCTCGTGCCCGATGGCGGAACGACCGTCCTCGGCGGCATCAACATCGACCAGGAGTCGCAGTCCGAGGACAGAACGCCGGGCCTCTCGCGCATCCCGATCTTTGGAAACCTCTTCAAGAGGCGTACGACGGGCCGGGACACGCAGGAGATCCTGTTCTTCATCACGCCGCGGATCTTCCGTCCCGAGATGGTCGGTCTGACGCAGGAGTCCACGCTCCGTGCAAGCGACATCACGATCACGCCCGTCATCCAGGGGCTTGAGAGCGCACCGGCAGTCGGCGGCGCGCTCCGGTTCGATTCAGGCGGCTCGGGTGGCGCGAGCTCCGACGCATCGGGGCAGCCGGTCCCGTAGTTCCAAACCTCCCCGCGTGACCGGCTACCGGCCGGTCACGCAGAGGAGCTTATGTTCGAGCAAACCCTCAGGTCTGTCCTTGCGAACACCACAGGTGCCGTCGGCGCGCTCATCATGGGCCTCGACGGCATTTGTGTTGCCCGGGCGGATGGCGACGACAAGGCGATCGACATCGACGTCGTCGCCGCGGAATACACGTCGCTCCTGCGCAAGTCGCTCCGCAGCACGGACGATGTGTCGCTCGGCAAGCTGCGGGAGCTTGTCGTGGCAGCCGGCCGATACTCGTTTCTCATCAAGCCGATTACGGACGAGTACTTTCTCGTCCTGGTCCTCACGGCACCATCCGGACTCGGGCGGGCGCGGTTCGAGCTTCGGAAAGCGCAGCTGAGTCTCGAGGAGGAGTTCTCGGTCTAGACGCCGGGACGGGTCTTGCTTCTCGCCGGGAATCGCCTCGACGCTCGAGGACGGGTGCCTGTAAGTTCATGCAGCGCCGGGTCGCGCTGGGAGAGAGTATGGGACATCGAACCGTTGGGATCGCATCCAGACTTCTGATCGTCGCGTTGATCGCGACGTTTTCAGCCGCGCCGACGTATTCGCAGTCCCAGCGGAAGGAAGTCGACGCAAGGAAGGCCATCAAGCTCGCGGAACCGACGCTGCTGCCAATCGTCGCGCCGGGCACGAACCTCACGTACCGCATCACCCTGAAGAAGGGCTACCGATTCGATCCGGACAACGGCGACGGGATCAACCTGAACAACGTCACGGGAAACCTCACTGAAGGCGCCTCGCGCTTCGTCAGCAATCGTGTCGCCGAAGTCGACATCACGACCGCGAACGACGGCACCCCGGGCTCGGCGACGATTCGCATCAACATCACGCTCAACAACAACAAGCTGCGCTATGTTCGCGCGGGCATCGTCGTGGCGAACCCGACGGGCAACGAGCTGGTTGCGGTGAGTGCTGGTGACAAGGTCGTCACATCCCGACTCGCCGTCGGCTCCCGTCCGATTGGAATCGCAACGGCCGACAGCGGCACCGAGAACTTCAAGACCGCGTTCGTCGCGAACTTTGCCAGCAACACGGTCACGGCCATCGACATCCCGACACAGCGCGTCGTGCGTTCGATCCCGGTAGGCGGTTCGCCGTCGTATATCGCAGTCGCCGGGGTGCCCGGCGTTCAGACCTGCTTTGTGACGAACACCACCAGCAACAGCGTCACGATCTTCGACGCCCAGAATTTCGCGGTGCTCCTGACGGTACCCGTCGGACTTGCCCCTGTCGGGATCACCATGATCGGGCAACCTGGCGTCAACCAGCAGGCGTGGGTTGCGAACTCGGGCGACGACACTGTCTCGGTGATCGACGTGCTCTCGGCGACGGTCGTCGCGACGATCCCGGTTGGCAACGGACCGACCGGAATCGTTGCAACGGGGCTCATCGGGTCCCAGATCGTTGTGGTGACGGAAGCCCTCGACAATTCGGTCGCGCTGATCGACGCGTTGTCGGGCGTCGTGAAGTCGCGGGTTGCGGTCGGCTCGAATCCGATCTACGTGACGTCGGGATCGCCTGAGCTCGGCGTCGTGTACGTCGCGAATCAGGGGAGCGACTCGGTGAGCGTCGTCGATACGACGACCTCGGTCGAGAAGGCGCGCGTCCGGGTTGGATCCCGGCCGTCGGGTTTGGCGCTCTCGGGCCCGTCGGGCAATCAGGAGCTGTACGTCGCAAACACAGGCGATCAGACGGTGTCCGCAATCGACGGATCCAGCTTCCGGATTCTCGCGACGATCCCCGTCGGCGGGCGGCCGCGGGCGTGCTACACGATTGGCGGTCAGGCCGGGCCGATCATCCTGGTCACGGTGTAGCGAAGGCGATCAGTTGCGTGTGAGTTTTGGATCGAGGTAGTCCCGCAGTCCGTCGCCAACGAAGTTGAACGCCAGCACGGTCACCATGATCATCAGCCCCGGCACGATGAACAGGTGCGGGGCCGAGAACCACACTTCGCGTGATTCGTTGATCATCTTGCCCCACGAGGGCACGGGCTCGGGAACGCCGAGACCGAGGAAGCTGAGCGTCGCCTCAGCGAGCACTGCTCCTGCCATCCCGAGGCTTGCCTGGACGATCAGCGGCTGAACGGTGTTCGGGAGGATGTGGCGGACGATGATGCGCGTGTCGGACGCGCCAAGCGCGCGCGTGGCGGTGACAAAGTCGAGCTCGCGCACCTTCAACACCTGTCCGCGGATCAGGCGCGCGTAACTGACCCAACCGATGACGCACAACGCGCCGATCAGGTTCGCCAGGCTTGGGCCGAGAAACGCGACGATCGCGATCGCGAGCAGCACGCCCGGGAATGCCAGGAACACGTTGAAGAACACGCCCGAGATGACCTGATCGATCCATCCCCCGAAATAGCCGGAGATCAGCCCGATCGTCGTGCCGATCGAGGCCGATATGGCGACCACGAGCAGCCCGACCTCGAGCGACACGCGGGCGCCGTACACCATGCGCGCGAGCACGTCGCGCCCGAGGTGGTCGGTGCCGAGCAGGTGAACACGCGACGGCGACGCGAGACGCATCGCGAGGTCCTGGCCCGTCACGTCGCTCCAGGGAAGGACGAGCGGGCCAAGCACCGCGACGAGCACGAGCACGGCGATGACCGACAGACCGATGATGGAGAGTCGAGACATGACGGGCTACTCCACGCGAATCCGGGGATCGAGCCACCGGTAGAGCAGATCGGTCGCGGTGTTCACGAGGACATAGGTGATCGCGATGATCAGGATGCAACTCTGCGTGAGCGAGTAGTTCCGCTGGTTGATCGACTCGAGCAGGAGTTGGCCGACGCCGGGCCAGCTGAAGATGTACTCCGTCACGATCGCGCCAGCGAGAAGTACGCCGAACTGCAGACCGAGTATCGTAACGACGGGGATCAGGCTGTTCTTGAGGACGTGCTTGTAGAGCACGCGACGCTCCGAGAGGCCCTTTGCGCGCGCAGTTCGAACGTAGTCCTCGCCGAGTTCCTCGATGACGCTCGAGCGCACGATGCGCGTCACGACCGCTGCGAGCGCGACGCCGAGCGTGACGGCCGGGAGGATCAGATGAAGCGGCGATCCGGGACCCGACACCGGGAGCAGCCGCAGCCGCACCGAGAAGAGCAGAATGAGCATTGGCGCGAGCGCAAAGCTCGGCAGGCTGACTCCGAGCAGCGCGACGACGGACGCCACGCCGTCGACGAGCCCGCCGCGGTGCGTTGCCGCGGTGACGCCGAGCGGTATCGAGATCATGACGACGACGGCGAGCGCCGACACGGCGAGCAGCAGCGTGGCCGGATACCGTCGCATGACGCGCTTGATGTTCGGCTCGTTGGTGACATAGTCCCGGCCGAGCTCGCCCGTGAGGATGTCCTCGCGCCAGAAGGCGACGTACTGCGCCATCAACGGCCGGTCGAGCCGCATTCGCGTGCGCATCTCCTGGTAGGTTTCAGGCGGTGCGTTCTCGCCGACGATCAGCCGCGCCGGGTCGCCGGGCACGAGATGGACGAGCAGAAAGACGAACGTGACGACGAGAAAGATGACCGGTATGAGCAGCAAGAGCCGGCGGGCCAGGATCAGCAGGAGTCGCGGCATTGCGCCCGGATGATACCAGACGGACACGCGACGCGTAACACGAGCGACCGCTGCGTCAGCGGGTCCGAACGACGCGTGCGGCGTCGATTGCTGCCGCGCCGGCGAGCACGTGCATTCGATCAAAGTCCTCGCCGGCGATCGCCTCGCGGACCGCTCCGAGTTCCTCGAACTGGCGTTCGATGACCGCCGGCCCGACCGAGCGATCTAAACGCGCGGCATCGCGCCGGACGCACTCGTCGAGCGGCAACTCGAACACGATGGCCACGGCTGAAGATCCGTGCGCGCGCGCAATGGCGGTCAGGCGCTTGCGCGACGCGCGTGTGGCGCTCGTCGCGTCGACGACCGTCAGCCTGCTTGCGGAAAGGCGCAGCCGCGCGAGCCGGTACAACAGGTCGAACGCCGCTTGCGAGACGGACTGGTCGTCCTCGCTGTCAGAGATCATCGCGCGAAACCGATCCGACGAAAGGATCTCGGTATCCGAGAAGTTGCGGCGCGCGAATCGGCTCTTTCCCGAGCCCGACGCCCCGACGAGCACAATGAGGTCGCCTGCCGACACCGGAATATTGGCCGCCGGCGGATAGGCAATCGCCTCGGATTCGGGTTTCACGTCGTCGAGGGTACCCGGTCGTGCGGGCCGCGGCCAGCCGGATTGGCCCGCAAAGTGCCGCTCGTGCAAATTTTCCCTTGCAATCGGAGGGCCTTGTGGTAGCATGCCCCCTTTGCGAAGTGTGCCCGCGCCGGCTAATGTAGTCGTTTGAGTGAGTTAGGCCGGTGTAGCTCAGTTGGTAGAGCAGCTGATTTGTAATCAGCTGGTCGGGGGTTCGAGTCCCTTCACCGGCTCTTTGACGTAATCTGTGCAGGGGTGGTCGAGTGGTTAATGGCACCGGGCTGTAAACCCGGCAGGCGACAGCCTTACGTAGGTTCGAATCCTACCCCCTGCACCAACGCTTGCCGATAGCTCTTGGGGCGCTATTGAGTATTGCAGAGAGCGGGTGTAGCTCAGTTGGTAGAGCATCAGCCTTCCAAGCTGAGGGTCGCGAGTTCGAGCCTCGTCGCCCGCTCCACAAGCTTTGCTGGGAAACGCGGGCCGATCGGTCGCTCATACGGATAGCGCCGGTCTCGGCGACCGAGCGCACGAGAGCATCGACCGGGCCCGCGTAGCTCAGTGGTAGAGCGCATCCTTGGTAAGGATGAGGTCATCGGTTCAATCCCGATCGCGGGCTCCATTTGTTCAAAACAGTTCGTTCGATAACGTAAGGAAGAGGAAGACAGTTCGATGGCGAAGGAGAAATTCGACCGCAGCAAACCGCACGTCAACATCGGGACGATTGGTCACGTCGACCATGGGAAGACGACGTTGACGGCGGCGATCACGCAGACGCTGGCGAAGCTGGACCCGAAGATTTCGGTGCGGTC
>JBGAKX010000151.1:0-9932 GCA_044224215.1 Blastocatellia bacterium | reverse complement strand
GATGGCAAAACGATACTGGCTGATGAAATGCGAACCGGAGTCGTACTCGATCGACGACCTCGAGCGCGACGGAACGACGACGTGGGAAGGCGTCAGGAACTACCAGGCGCGGAACTTCCTCCGCGACGACATGAAGGTCGGCGACCGGGTCCTGTTCTACGCCTCGGGCGGCGAGCCTCCCGGCGTCACGGGCGTCGCCGAAATCTGCAAGGCCGGCTATCCCGACCACTTCGCGTGGAAGAAGGGCCATCATTACTTCGATCCAAAGAGCGACCCGGCAAAACCGACGTGGTACATGGTCGATCTGAAGTTCGTCGAGAAGTTCCGCGAGATCGTCTCGATCTCCGAGATCAAGGCCATGGCCGGCCTCGAAAAGATGATGGTCGTCCAGCGCGGCAGCCGGTTGTCGGTCCAGCCCGCGACCAAGGAAGAGTTCGACACCGTGGTGCAGATGGGACGCAGGAAACGGAGCTGAGCGCGGTAGCGCTCAGGCCCCAAGGTGTGAGGGCGCGTGGGCGAGATGAACCATTCACCCAGCGATGCGGTAGCGACTGTTGGGGCCTGAGCCCTACCGGGCTCAGCTCCGTATTATCGTTGGGCGAATCAACAAGTTGGTGCGGCATCCGACCACGGGCCGCAAATAAACGCGGATCAGTGCTGATCCGACAGCGGTCCCCACGCGCCGGATTCGATGAATCCCGCCCAATAGAAGGGATGCGCGTACTGCCGCTGGCCGAGCATCTTCAACTGGACCCGCCGCAACGCTTCGGCCCGGCCGCGCCCCTTGAAGAGCTCGCGGTAGAAACGAACCATCAGGTCACGCGTCGCCGCGTCGCTGACCGGCCACAGGCTCATCACCTGGCTCTCGGACCCGGCCAGCACGAGCGCGCGCCGCAAGCCGTACACGCCGTCGCCGTTGCGGACCTCGCCGACGCCGGTGTCGCACGCCGACAGCACCACGAGCTCGGTCCCCCACAGGTCGAGCCCGGCCGCTTCGAGCGCCGTCAGGATGCCGTCGTTCGTCGCACCCGTCCGCTGGTTCGCGCCGGCGAGCGCCAGCCCCGAACGCAACAGTGGATTTGCGAACGCATCCGCCGAATCGTCGTCGAGCATCGCACCTGTCGCGGCGACGTGAACCAGCCCGCGCGACTCGCTCGCGGTGGGGCCGGCATCCCGCAGAAAGAAGCCGTGGGTCGCGACGTGCAGCACGCTCGGCGAGTGCACGTCCTTGATGGCCGTCTCGGTTGCACGATCGCGCGTGAATACCGACGCGTCCGGCATAATCCGTTCGATCCGCCGGGCCTCGTCCGCCGTTCCTGGAAGCTCGGCAAAGACCGCTTCGCCAAGCAAGCTCCCACCCGTGCCGCCATCACGCGTTGCCGCTGCCGCGACTGCGTCGCCAAAGGCCGGATCGGCAACGAGCACCGGAGCACCCAGCGCAGATGATCGCTGGCCGAAGCGCAGCAGATCCCGGCCGCTCGTGACGATCACGAGCTCGAACCGCGTGACGAGAAAGGCGCCCCTGTCGTCGACGAGCGCGGCGAACGGAACGACGTTCAGCGCGCCGTCCGGCGCGACGACGATGCGACCGGCATCACCGGCGAGCGGCACGATCGGACGCATGGCGAGGTCGTACAGCACGCGTCCGAGCCGCCGAACGTCGAACCGCTTCGGAGAGCGCGCTGCCTCGCGGAACGCCGCAATCGCACGGTCGATCGGTTCGGCCTCACCAAGGTCGACCCACGCGGGGGCGCCCGTGTGCCGGAGCACGTATGCGACATACCTCGGCGGGCCGAACGTGTCCCGCACGGCGTCGTACGGCCGATAGCTCGCGTACTCGACAAGCGCCGAATCCGCGGGGACCGCCGCGCGCACGGCGTCGAGCGACACGGGCGCGGTCTGGACGCGGAACGCGATGCTGCGTGCCGCGACCTGTTCCTCGAGCGCGTCCACCTTTGTTCGCAGGGCATCGAGCTCGGCGCGGTAGTCATCGAGCTTTCGCCTGCCGGGTCCCCTGACCGTCGTCGTCGCGAGCACGGCGCGTGTCGCGACGAGCTCGTCGAGCAACCGGCGATCGTCTGCCGACGCTCGAGCTCGCAGCGCCGAGATCGTGTCGGCCATGGCGTCGAGCGCGCGCCCCTTCCGGCGCAGGATCGCTTCGAGCGCGATGCGCAGCGCCTCGGGGTTCTCTTTCGCGTGCATGACGTGCAGCGAGATCGCCTGATCCAGTTCGTCCGCGGTCCGATCGAGATAGAGGAGCTTCTGCCGCTCTGAGCCCGCGGCGAGCGTGTATGCAAAGTCGCGCTCGCGTGCGTCTCCCGCGCGCTGTTCGAGCTCCACCGCGCGCGGAGTGTCGCCCATTGCAACACACAGCGAGGCGACCGCTGCAAGCGACGACGCGACCTCCGGGTTGGACGGCCCGAGTGCCTTTTCGCGGATCGCGAGGGCACGCGAATAGCTCTCGAGCGACTTGTCGAGCTGTCCCTGGACGCGGTAAAGCAGCCCGAGATTCGTCAGGTTGTTGGCGACGAGCGGATGGTCGGGGCCGTATGCCTTCTCCTCGATCGCGATCGCACGCTCCATGCGCGTTCCGGCGTCGGCGAAGCGGCCGGTCTTCCGGTACACCGATGCGAGATTGTTCAGCACAACCGCAACGAACGGGCTGTCCGGACCAACCGCCTTCTCGCCGATCGCGAGCGACCGTTCCAGCGCCGCGGCCGCCTTGTCGGTCTGGCCGCGCTCGAGGTACAGCACGGCAAGGTTGTTGAGCGAGAGCGCGAGCGACGGATGGTTCGGGCCGAGCACCTTCTCCTTGATCGCGAGCGCCCGCAGCGTGAACTGCTCGGACTTGTCGATGTCTCCCTTTAACCGATATNGCCCGTTGCAACACACAGCGAGGCGACCGCCGCAAGCGACGACGCGACCTCCGGGTTGGACGACCAGGCGCCTTCTCGCGGATCGCGAGCGCGCGCGAATGGCTTTCGAACGCGGCTTGTCGAACTGTCCTGGTTGCGGCAGGGCAGCCCGAGGTTCGTCGAGGTTGTTGGCGACAAGCGGATGGTCGGGGCTGTACGCCTTCTCCTCGATCGCGATTGCGCGCTCCATGCGCGTACCGGCGTCGGCGGCGGCGGTCTTCCGGTACATCGATGCGAGATTGTTCAGCACGACGGCAGCGAACGGGCTTTCCGGACCGGCAGCTTCTCGCCGATCGCGAGCGACCGTTCGAGCGCCGCCGCCGCCTTATCGGTCTGGCCCGCCCCGCTCGGGTACAGCACGGCAAGGTTGTTGAGCGGAGAGCGCGAGCGACGGATAGTTCGGGCCGAGCACCTTCTCGCTGATCGCGAGCGCCGCAGCGAACTGCTCAGCAGACCTCGATGTTCCCTTCAACCGATACAGGTCCCCGAGGTTTGCGAGCGACTGCGCGACGTCGGGATGGTCGGGGCCAAGCGCCTTCTCGCGCATTGCGAGCGACCGGAGCAGGAGCGTTTCCGAGAGCACATAGTCGCCGCGGTCACGGGCCAGCACCGCCTGGTTGTTGAGCACGGTTGCGACGCGCGGATGCTCCGGGCCAAGTCGCTTTTCGCGGATCGCGAGCGCGCGCGCATAGAGCGGCGCGGCGCGGTCGAACAACCCGAGCGTGCGGGATGTCTCGGCCAGGTTGTTGAGCGCGAGCGCGAGCTCGAGATCGTCGAGGCCGAGCCGCTTTTCGTAGATGGCAACGACCTGTTCCTGCAGACCGATCGCCTGTGCTTCGCGGCCCGTCGCCGTGTAGACCGACGCGAGGTCGTTGAGCGTCGCGCCGATCGCGACGTCGTCCGCGGCGAGCGCGCGCCGCTGGATCGCGAGCACGCGGTCATAGAGCGGTTCCGCTCGCGCGAACTGCTGCACCTGGAAGTAGAGATCGGCGAGGCGAAACAGCGGCTGCGCGAGGTCGGCGTGATCGGGACCGAGGATCTTCTCCATCGTCGCGACGGACGATTCGGCGATCGGTATGGCTTCGCGCGGTTTTCGCGCGGCGAGCAGGTCCGCCGCCTTCCGCATCCCGGCGCGCGCCTCGATCAGCGGTGCGTCGTTCGGTGTGGCCGTGCGAATTTCGAGCACGCGGACGGCGTAATTCCCCGATGGGGCCTTTGGGTCGGGAGACGACACCGTGAGGACGTAGTCACCGGCGGCCGCGGCGATGATGGTGACGGGTTCGGGTCCGGCTGTGCCGTTGGGGCTATCCACCTCGACGACGGCGACGCCGGTCGGGGAGACCAGTTTGACGACCACGTCGATACCACGCTGATCGACCACCGCGTCGAAGTACTGGTTCCCTTCGAGGCACGCGGAAGGTGTGGGACTGGCCGCCGGCCAGTTGGCGCTCGAGGGGCTTGCCGACGGCGAGTGGCTCATCCGTCGACTGGGGGGCGCCGGAGGCGGTCGCAAGTGCGAGTGCGAGCAGCGCGGTTGCGGATACGATGGCGCCTGGAATGCGCATGTCGATACCTCGCAGTGTGGGGGTAGGGCAAACGGCCGGGTATCGCGTCCCCAGCGTACGCGTTCCGGGTTGCATGTCAAAGCGCCGTCGCGCTTCGCTTGCCGGCGCACTCCAAAAGCATGCACAACGCCTTGGAGTGCGCCGGCAAACCCGAAGGGTGCGACGGCGCTTTCGCACACGAATGTGCCGCGATCAAACGTTCGGAGGTCGCCGCGCCTTTGTCGTCTGCTCGAACGCGTACGCCAGCTTGATCAGCGTGCCCTCGGTCCACGCCCGCCCAAAGAACGACACGCCCACCGGCAGTCCCATCACAAACCCCGCCGGCACCGTGACGCTTGGATACCCCGCCACAGCGGCTGGCGTCGTACTGCCGCCGGTGTCCGAATCGCCGTTCACGTGGTCCGTGAACCACGCCGGACCCGCCGTCGGGGCCACCAGCGCGTCCAGCTTGTGCGTCGTCATGACCAGGTCAATGCCACGGGTTCTCGCAAACAGCCTGCACTTTCGCACCGCCGCGAGATACTTGGGATCCGTGAGCGGGCCCTTCTTCTCGGCCATCACGAAGATCTCCTGGTCAAAGAACGGCATCTCGCTGTCGACGTGTCCGTTGTTGAACGCGATGACGTCCGCGAGCGTCTTCATCGGCGACTTTGCGCCGATCCACGCGAAGTGGGCCGCGAGATCCGCCTTGAACTCGTAGAGCAGCACGTCGAACTCGGCATCGCCGTATTTCGACGTGGGCGGCAGGTCCGCGGGATCGACGATGGTGGCGCCGGCCGATTTCATCGCGGCGATCGCCTCGTCGACGAGCTTCGTGACGTGCGGGTTCCGCGTGAACAGGCCGCGGCAGACGCCGATCCGCGCGCCCTTCAGTCCGGCCGGATCCAGGAACCGCGTGTAGTCGGGGACCATCTTTGGCCGCGGAACCCGTGTCGCGGCGTCCTCGGGATCGAATCCCTCGAGCGCGCCGAGCAGCACCGCGGCGTCAGTGACGGTTCGCGTCATCGGGCCCGCCGTGTCCTGCGTGTGCGAGATCGGGATGATGCCCGTCCGTCCGATCAGGCCCACCGTCGGCTTGATTCCGACAAGGCACGAGGCCGACGACGGCGCGGTAATCGAACCGTCGGTTTCGGTGCCGATTCCGACGGCCCCGAGATTCGCGGAGATCCCGGCGCCCGTTCCCGACGAGGAACCGCTCGGATTTCGCTCGAGGTCGTACGGGTTGCGGCACTGCCCGCCGACGCCGCTCCAGCCGCTCGTCGATCGTGTCGAGCGGAAATTCGCCCACTCGCTCAGGTTGGTCTTTGCAAGAATGACGGCGCCTGCAGCTCGCAGCTTTGCAGCAACAGTCGAGTCCTTGCCCGCCATCAGCCCCGCAAGTGCGAGCGAGCCGCCGGTGGTCGCCACCGCGTCCTTTGTGTGGCAGTTGTCCTTCACGAGCACGGGGATCCCGTGCAGCGGGCCGCGAACCTTTCCGGCCTTTCGCTCGCGGTCGAGCGCATCCGCCATTGCGAGCGCATCCGGATTTGTCGCGATGACGGCTCCGAGCTCCGGTCCCTTCCGGTCGATCGCCTCGATGCGGGCCAGGTATGCCTCGCACAGCGAGCGCGAGGTCTGGGCGCCAGACAACATCGCATCGCCGAGCGTCGCGAGCGTGGCCTCGGCGTGCTCGAAATCGGCGGGTGAAGGAGATGAAGAATGGACCGCGGATTCAGCGGATTTAGC
Organism: Blastocatellia bacterium; assembly: GCA_044224215.1. Classification (GTDB taxonomy): domain Bacteria; phylum Acidobacteriota; class Blastocatellia; order UBA7656; family JADIYM01; genus DAOMFM01. The sequence continues at coordinate 3,727 of JBGAKX010000151.1, read as the reverse complement.
GGATAGGACGGATACGACACCGCCGGCGAGAACGCCGGTCTTCAGGAAGTCGCGACGCGATGATCCGCGATCAGCCATGGGGTCCTCCCTTCACGATCTGTTCGAGACAATCGCGGACCTCGTCGACGTGGCGCTCAGCGGCCGCCTGGTGGTCAAAGACACCCCGGATGACGCCCTCGCCGTCGGCCACGTACGTCACGCGGCGGCTGACGGGCAGCAGACCCAGGAACATGGTCGCCTTGAAGGCCTTGGTCAGCTCGCCCGTCGGGTCGGCCACGAGCTTGTAGGGGAGGTTGTGCCGCTCGGCGAACTTTTCGTGCGATTCGGCGGTGTCGCGGCTGATGCCGACGACCTCGGCGCCGTAGTTCTCGACGATGTCGTTGTGCGAATCGCGAAACGCGCAGGCTTCGCGCGTGCACCCCGGCGTGAAGTCCTTTGGATAGAAGTACACGACCAGCGGCTTGCCGCGCGCGTCGGACGTCTTCCACGTGGATCCGTCGGGCAGCGTGCCCGAGACATCGGGAACCCGATCGCCAACTGAGAGAGGCATCTGGCGTCTCCTCGCGCTGATGGTTGGGGACCGCCAGAGAGTACGAGATCGGCGCACACGCGGCAAAGCGAATCGGGGGCGAGGCTGGTACACTAGGGCTCGCGCCAACATCCTGTCTGCGGAAAAGACGATCAAAGTTATGGGGGAACACGACGTCCAGGGTGACCTTGAGGGGGCGAAATTGCGCCTGTTCATGGCCCGCCTGCTCGACGACATGCGCGCCTTCCAGTGCATGATCGAAACAGGCGTGTTCGAAAGCGACATTCAGCGCATCGGCGCCGAACAGGAGCTGTTTCTCGTCGACAAGCACCTGCGTCCGGCGTCCCTGTCGCTCGAGATGCTCGAGCGGGTCGACGACCCGCATTTCACGACCGAGATCGCGGCGTTCAACCTCGAGATCAATCTCGATCCGCTGGTGCTGAGCGGAAACTGTCTTGGCGTGCTCGAGCGCCAGATCGACGAGCTTCTTGCAAAGGCACGCGTTGCCGGCGCGTCGCTCGGCATCGAGCCGATCATGGTCGGCATCCTGCCTACGATCCGCAAGACCGACCTCGGGATCCAGAACCTGACGGCCGTTCCGCGCTACGCGGCGCTCAACGACGCGCTCAACAGGCTGCGCGGGGGCGAATTCGAATTCCGGATCAAGGGGCTCGACGACCTGCTGCTCAGACACGACAGCGTGCTGATCGAGGGTTGCAACACCAGCTTCCAGATCCACCTGCAGGTTCCGATGGAGCAGTTTGCCGTCCACTACAACATCGCACAGCTGATCGCAGCGCCGGTGCTCGCAGCCGCGACGAACTCGCCGATGCTGTTCGCGCGCCGGCTGTGGCGCGAGACACGCATCGCGCTCTTTCAGCAGGCGGTCGATACGCGGACGTCGAGCGACGCCATGCGCGAGCGCAGTCCGCGCGTCACGTTCGGCACCGACTGGGTCGCGAATTCGCCGATGGACCTCTTCCGCGAGGATGTGTCGCGATTCCGTGCGCTGGTTGCGGTCGACGTTGACGAGGACCCGTTCGAGGTCCTCGAACGGGGCGAGGCGCCGTCGCTCAAGGCGCTGCGCGTCTACAACGGAACGATCTACCGGTGGAACCGCGCGTGCTACGGCATCATGAACGGCCGCCCGCACATCCGCATCGAGAACCGCGTGCTGCCTTCCGGGCCGACCGTCGTCGACGAAGTCGCGAACACCGCGTTCTGGGTCGGTCTGATGAAGATGCTGCCGGTTGTCTATGGCGACGTGAGGCGGCGCATCGCGTTCGACGAGGCTCGCCAGAATTTCACGATTGCCGCGCGGCTCGGGCTTGGCGGCCACTTCCGATGGCTCGACGGGGAGATGATCTCGGCGCAGCGGCTGATCTGCGACCATCTGCTGCCGATTGCGCGCGAAGGGCTGATGGTGGCGGGACTCGATGCCGCGGACATCAACAGGTATCTGGCGGTGCTCGAGGACAGGGTCGTTTCCGGGAGAACCGGCGCCCAGTGGCAGCTGGAGTCGTTTGCGTCGACGAAGGGAAAGGCACGTCTCGGCCCGCGTCTGAACAGCATCACGGCCGGGATCATCGAGCGGCAGAAGGTGGGACTGCCCGTGGCGACATGGAGCCTGGCAAAGATCGAGGAATCAGGTGGCTGGATGCGAAACTACGTGACCGTCGAGAATTTCATGACGACCGACCTCTTCACCGTGACCGAGGACGAGCCCGTCGATCTTGTGGCGGACCTGATGGAGTGGCGACGCATTCGCCATGTGCCGGTGGAGGACAGCGACAACAAGCTCGTCGGGATCGTTTCGTACCGGGCGCTGCTGAGGCTGCTCGCGTCGGGCTGGCGGACGGACCGCGACAAGCCGGTCCCGGTTTCGGAGATCATGCATCGCGATCCGGTGACGATCGCGCCCGAGACACTCACCGTCGATGCGATCACCATGATGAAGGAGCACAAGGTGAGCGCGCTTCCGGTCGTGAGGAATGGACGTCTCGTCGGGATTGTCTCGGAGCGCGACTTCATGGAGATCACCCGCGAGCTGCTCGAGGCGAACCTCCGAACGGCCGACTGACGATTGCTGGAAGAATTCGGCGCCTCGGGGGCATCATGAGAGAGCTATGGTGCTCAAGAAGGACAACGAGATTCCGTCGTCCGAGATCACGGACGAGAAGCACTACCTGAATCGCCGCACGTTTCTGCGAGGCGGACTGCTCGCCGGGACGGTTGCGGGAACGGGTCTGCTCTACCGGGCGTTCTCGCCGCGACCGGCGGCCGCGGAGCTCGCCGGGCCGATCTCGACGGCACCAAGAACGATCGACGTCGCGGGGGAGACGCCCACGCCATACGACCGGATCACGACGTACAACAACTACTACGAGTTCTCGACGGCCAAGGACGGTGTCGCGGACGCCGCGAAGGGGTTCGCCGTACGTCCGTGGACGGTCGCCGTCGAGGGGTTGTGCGCAAAGCCGAAGGTGTTCGACATCGACGAGCTGGCGCGGATCGCGCCGCCCGAGGAGCGCGTCTACCGGCACCGGTGCGTCGAGGCGTGGTCGATGGTCATCCCTTGGCTCGGATTCCCGCTTGCGGCACTGTTGAAAGCGGTCGAACCGCTGTCTACGGCGAAGTACGTGGCGTTCGAGACGATCTACGCGCCGGATCGGATGAAGAACCAGCGGACGTCGATTCTCGAGTGGCCGTACGTGGAGGGTCTGAGGATCGACGAGGCGATGCATCCGTTGACGATCCTCGCGACGGGGCTCTACGGCCGGGAGTTGCCGCCGCAGAATGGCGCGCCGCTCAGGCTGGTCGTGCCGTGGAAGTACGGGTTCAAGGGGATCAAGGCGATCGTGAAGATACGGCTGACGGATGCGCAGCCGCCGACGACGTGGAACCTCGCCGGTCCGGACGAGTACGGGTTCTATTCGAACGTGAATCCGAACGTCGACCATCCGCGGTGGAGTCAGAAGAGTGAGCGGCGGATCGGAGATTTCGGTCTGCGGCCGACGTTGATGTTCAACGGATACGGGGATCAGGTGGCGTCGCTCTACAGCGGGATGGACCTGCGGGCGAATTTCTAGGCTGGGAGCCGTGGGCCGGACCCTTTCAGGGTCCTGATCGCGTGTGTGGCGGAACCGGGGGTCGTCGTCGCGCTTCGCGCTCCTTGACCCCCGGCTATTATGCAGGGCC
>JBGAKX010000150.1:0-10340 GCA_044224215.1 Blastocatellia bacterium | reverse complement strand
GGCCCTTGCCTGTTATGACCGTGCGTGGGCGATCTTCGCCGACCTTGGGGACGACGTAGCGCTCGCCCAGCTCGAGCAGAATCGCGGGGCGGTCCTGCACGAACTGGACCGGATCGACGAAGCGCTCGACCTGTACGCCCGCGCCCGCGCCCGATACGACGCTCACGGCGTCGTGAACCGTGTGCTCCAGGTCGATCTCGCCGTCGCCTTCATCGCGTATCTGCGCGGTCACTATCACGAAGCGCTGCGGCGGTTTACGGCCGCAAATGACGCCGGCGCAGGGTCGATGAACACGGCTGAGCAGGCGTTGACCGATCTCGATCTCTCCGAGGTCTACCTGCAGCTGAACGCCGTCGACGAAGCCCGCGCCGCAGCCCGATCCGCCGTTTCGGCGTGTGTCGCGTGTGGCCGCGCGCGCGAGGCGTCATCGGCGAGACGACTGCTCGCGATCACCGAAGCGCTTTCGGGGGATCTCGTCGAGTCGCTCCGGATATTCGACGAGGTGGTGGCCGAATTCGACGCGGCGGGCCTCGACGCGCAGAGCGCCGTGACGCGGCTCGAACGCGCTTCCGTGGCACTCAGGGCCGGCGACGCGGCAGGCGCACTCGAATCCTCGCGAGCGGCCGCGGACGCGCTGGGACGTGCGTCGCTCGGAGCGCGCAGGCGCCAGGCGCGCGTCGTCGAGGCGCGCGCGCTTCTCGCGCTGGGCGACCACACGGCTGCGATCCGGGTTGCTCGAGCCACCATCCGATCTGCAAGAAACCGTCACGGCGACCACGCAACGTATCAATGTCATCACGTCATCGCGCTTGCAGAAGTCGCGCGAGGTCGCCAGACCGCTGCCCTCAACGCCTACAGGAAGGCGATCGAGTCGGTGGAGGCGTTGCGCTCGCGCATCGGCGTCGACGACTTCAAGAGCCGGTTCCTCGAGGACAAGGTCGATCTTTTCGAAGGTGCCGTCGCGCTGTGTCTCGAGATGGGCACTCCCGACCTGGTCACGGAAGCGCTGCGGACGCTCGAGCTCGCCAAGTCACGCTCGCTGTCCGACCTTCTGGCGGACTACCTGCGCGAGGCGGCGCCGGGCACCGAACAGTCGCGTGCGGCTCGCGAGCGGTTCAAGGCGCTCGTCGACGAGCTTGCGTGGTACACGTCGCGGAGGGAGCGCGACGAGCCCGGCAGCGACGGGGCACGTCGGGAAGCGCGCCGCAGGTCGCACGAGCTCGAAACCTGCGAAGCTCGCGTGGCCGACGCATTCCGCCAGCTGCAGGTCGAAGACCCGCGCTTCGCCGATCTGCACGCGCCGGGCGTCGTCGATCCCGAACAGCTGCAGGCACTTATCGACCCGGGGGACGCGCTCGTCGAGTACGCGCAGACGGGCGAGACGTACTCTGCCATCGTCGTCACGAGCGACGGAATTCGCGCGTGTCGCGACCTCGCATCGATCGCGGAGGTCAACAGGCTCCTCGACGGCGTCCGGTTTCAGATGGAGAAGTTTGCGTTCGGGAGGGACTTTGCCTCGCGCGAGCTTGGCCACCTGCGCCAGGGAGCGGATCTGTATCTCGCGCGGCTCCACGACGCGTTGCTCGGCCCGATCGGATCGCTCGTCGGGAATCGCAACCTGATCGTCGTGCCGCACGGTCGGCTCCACTACGTGCCGATGCATGCACTGCGGTCTGCCAACGGCTACGTCATCGAGGAGCGCGCGGTGAGCTATGCGCCGAGCGCAACGGTCTATGCACTGTGCGCCGCGGCTCCGTCGCGGCCGGCTGGGCCGGCGCTGATCTGTGGAGTCGAGGACGCCAGCATTCCGGAGATCGCGCGAGAGATCGAGGCGCTCCGCGGGCTCTTCCCGAACGCAACGGTTCTGGCGGGACCGGATGCCACGCGGCAGGCGGTCGTCAGACACGCCGAACACAGCCGCGTCCTGCACATCGCGTCGCATGCCAGGTTCCGCTCGGATAACCCGATGCTCTCGAGCCTCAGGTTGGCGGACGGCGATCTGACGTTCTATGATGTCTTTTCCCTGAAACTTGCGGCGGATCTCGTCGTGCTTTCAGGCTGCAATACCGGTGCTGTGGCGGTCGGCGCCGGCGACGAACTCCACGGGCTCATGCGAGGGTTTCTTTATGCGGGGGCGCCGTCGCTCCTCATAAGCATGTGGGCGGCCGACGATTCGGCGACGGCTTCCCTCATGCGCGACTTTTACAGCGGGATACGCGACGGATTGCCAAAGCGCGATGCGCTCAGATCCGCCCAGCTCGCCGCACTCGGCCGGGAACAGCATCCTTATTATTGGGCACCATTCACTGACAGGCAGCCGAGCCATTGCGCTCCTTTCAAGTCTTGCATTCGCCGCGGTGATGCTTGCGCCACTCGGCGCGCTCGCCGACGACCGCGGTCCCGAGGGCGAGATCGTCGTCACGCTCAAACCCGGGCGCTCGATCGAGAGCGTCGTCAACCGCTACGACGCCGAACTCGTCGAGGGGATTCGAGGGACGAACACGTACCGACTGAAGTCGCGGCGTCTGAGCAGCACGCTCAGAAAGCTGCGCAAGGACTCGTCGGTCAAGAAGGCGAGCCCGAACGGCGTCGTTCGCCGGCATCAGACGGCCGGGTTCCCGAACGACGATCCAGAAGTCATCGATCCGATCAACGAACCGAATCCGCGTCTCGTGTTCACGTCGCAGGTGGATCGCGACCCGTTGCAGGCGCTCGGCATCGATCTCGCGAACACGCTTGCCGACAGCGGCGACGAAATCACGGTCGCGGTGCTCGATACGGGTATCGACCCGGCCCACGAATCCGTCGTGGACAACCTGTGGTCGAATCCCGACGATCCGCCGAATGGCATCGACGACGACAACAACGGGTTCGTCGACGATTCGTACGGATGCGATCTGCTCGACAACGACGGCGATCCGAACGAGTCGGCGGTGTCCGGCGCCATCCGACGGCGATCCGAACGAGTCGGCGGTGTCCGGCGCCATCGTCGGCCACGGGACGTTTATTGCAGGACTGATTGCACTTGCGGCTCCCAGGACGCGCGTGATGTCACTTCGCGTCCTCAACGGCGACGGCGTCGGCTCGGCGTTCGACGCGGCCGAAGCCGTCGATTACGCGGCACAGCACGGCGCAAAGGTGATCAGCATGAGCTTTGGCGCCGACGGCAATACGGCACCTCAGGTGCTGCGCGACGCGATCGCGTCGGCTCGCTCGCTTGGCATTGTGCTCGTCGCGGCGGTCGGCAACGACGCGAGCCAGGTCGTGGCGTATCCGGCGTCGGACACGACGAACGTGATCTCGGTCGGCGCGACGGACGGCGACACGCGCGCCGAATTCAGCAACTACGGCGACGGGGTGGACGTGGCCGCGCCGGGTGTCGCGCTCGTCAGTGCGCTTCCAGGAACATATCCGGATGGCCGCAGCCGTTATGCGAGGTGGTCCGGGACGTCGTTTGCGACCGGTCTCGTCGCGGCGAGTTGCGCGGTACTCCTTTCGACCGAGGCTGTCGCCGACCCCGACGACATTCGGGACCGGCTGAAGAACACGGGCGACAACCTGCCCGACAATACGCTCGTCGGCAAGCGGGTGAATTTCTACGAGTCGGTCGGCAGCATCTATCGCGATGCGGGAGTTCTCGACGTCTACTCGCAGGCGGCGATGATCACACCGGGCGAGTCGCCGTACGTCGGCGGCTTCGTACAGTTGCGGACGATCGGCGCGGTCGAGCGACTGACGGCATACGCATGGGATCTTTCGCCGTTCACGAGATATTCGCTCTACGTGGCGCCTTCGGACGGGTCGGACGCCATTGCGGTCGGTGACGTCGGAACGGACTTCCTCGGGAACGCGAAGCTCGTTTCGACGTCCGGTGCGGCGTCGAATTCCAGCCCGCATCTTCCGCTTCCACTGGATCGAATCAGCGCAGTCGCATTCGTTGACTCGGCATTCCAGGTGGTTCGCGGCGCGATCGTCGACCCCGAGTCGAACGGCGTGCAAGTGTGGGCGGGCGTTGGACTTCGAGGCCATACCGATCCGGACAACCTTCCGTTTGGCAGGGCGTACTACGCCTTCGATCGGGGCGAAGCCCAGGCGTTCGACTTTGTCACGTGCGCGCTCGAACCGCTTCAAACGTACGCGCTGATCGTCAATGGTGAGGAAGTGGCGCGCGGCCAGTCGTACGACGAGGGATCGCTCGAGTTCTGGTTCTCGACGGTCGACGACGACGTCAAAAACGGCGCAACACGGCTGACGCCGGAATCGGTGCCGGCGCTCTATCCGGTGACACGAGCGCGCGATCTCGTGCTCGTGAAGATCGAGACGAACGGCGACACGACGCCGATCATGGCCGGGTCGTTCGCGGGCGCCGAGAAACGCATGCCGAAACACCGGTGACAGGCTCTCGCAGCGCGGCATCCCCGCAACGCGTCATCACGCGAAAGGGGCGGACTGATGTCCGCCCCTTCGTCATTCTCTTCGGTTGGCGCGGCAGGAACCGCGTCGTTCGGCCTAATCGGCCGTCACAGTCCGAGCATATTCAGTTGTACTGGACCATACGCGCTCCAAATGGAGTGCTCCTGCGGGGGTGAGTACACACAGACAACCGTCGTGCTTGACCGCGTTGCCCGCCGTCTCGCCTAGTGCCACATTGGCCTCTCCTCCTGTTAGAGGGAAAGCGAAAACAGTGAAGTGCGATGCGGCCAGTATAGGTCCGTGATCTTTCTCGAACAAGCAAGAAAACCCGCGCACGCGCGTTGCGCATCACAGAGTCCTGTGCGGGATCCACCGCCAGTCCCTAGTGGCTCTGCGTGGTATACTTCAGACGATATCGATACCGATGAGGAGGAGCGGCAAAGACCTCGGGCCGGATGACGCGAAGACTTCGGCCAACCGCGACAAACCTATGAAAATGAAGGTTTTGCGCCGAGCGCTTTCGATTGCGATGCTCTGTGTGCTGTCTGCCTCCGCGGCGTTTGCCGGGGGACAGACTGCGACATCGACCAAACCGCTCGACCCCAAGGAAGATCCGACGCTCGTCGGCAAGCGCGACATCAACAAGCACCAGATCGACTTCTACTCGCTCGAGAAGGAGGCGGCGCTTGGAGCCGGCCTTGCGGCGCAGGTGGCGCAGCAGGCCAAGTTCATCGACGACCCCATCATCACCGAGTACGTGAACCGCGTGGGGCAGAACATCGTGCTCCATTCGGACGCCAAGGTGCCGTTCACGATCAAGGTTGTCGACTCTGATGACGTGAATGCGTTCGCGCTGCCCGGTGGGTTCTTCTTTGTGAACAAGGGACTCCTGCTTGCGGCCGACAACGAGGCCGAGCTCGCGGGGGTCATGTCGCACGAAATTGCTCACGTTGCCGCGCGTCACGGGGTGGAGAACGCCTCGAAGGGCACGCTCCTCAACTACGCAACAATTCCGTTGATCTTCCTCGGCGGCGGCATCGGGTACGCGGCCCGCACGGCGGCTGGGATTCTCGTTCCGATCAGCTTCCTCAAATTCAGCCGCAACGCCGAGTACGAAGCCGACATGCTTGGCGCCCAGTACATGTGGGCGTCGGGCTATGATCCGCAGGCGCTGTCCGATTTCTTCAAGAAGCTCGAAGGCAAGGAGAAGAAGAAGCCGGGAACGTTCTCGCGGCTGTTCAGCACACATCCGATGAGCTCGGACCGTCTGGAACGCGTCAACGCGCTCGTCGCGCGGTTCCCTCCGCGAGACGAGTACATCGTCACGACGTCCGAGTTCGATCGCGTCAAGGCGCACCTGGTCGCGCTGACGAACGCACCTGATCACATGGGCGGTCCGGGCGGAAGCTCGGCGCCTCAGAAGCCGACGCTCAAACGGCGTCAGCCCACGGATCCGGGATCGACTCCCGATGTCATGGATCCTTCAAACGACCCGACGGCGCCGCAGGGTGATCCGAATGCCACGCCAGCGCCGTCCGATCGGCCGACGCTCAAGCGGTCGGACAGCGATACGCCTCCACCGCCGGCGCCGCCAACACCGTAGTCTCGTCTCTCTCCTGCTTACTGCCTCTGGCTCGGGCGCCGTCACACGTTGACGGCGCTCGATTTCATTTCGCTGCAACCCCAGCGTGTCCGCGGCAGTATAATGACGCGCCGCCCGGCACCCACATTTCACAGAATCGAGAGGTTCCCCGTCGTGAAGATCATCGCTTCATTCGTTGCCGCCGCGCTCGTGTCGCTACCAATTGCGGCTCCAGCTCAGGAACGTACGTTCGCTCCAAACGAGAATCTCGTCGCCGAGGGAATCCCGCCGATTCCATACTCGGTTGTCGACGACGTCGGCCCGTACACGGAGTTCCGATCCGCGTCGCTCGCCGGCTGGCACCCGACCCGCAAGGAGATGCTCATCGTGACGCGGTTCGGTGACACGCCGCAGGTGCATCGCGTGACGATGCCTGGCGGCGCCAGGTCCCAGGTGACGTTCTTTCCCGATCGGATCCAATCTGCGTCGTACGATCCGAAGAACCCCGACACGTTCGTCTTCAGCCGGGACACGGGCGGCAACGAGTTCAGCCAGATCTATCGCTACGACCTCGACAGCGCCAAGGTGACGCTCCTGACCGATGGGAAGTCCAAGAACGACGTCGGCCCATGGTCTACGGCCGGGGACCGGATGGCATACACGTCCACGCGCCGCAACGGCGCGGACGACGACCTCTACGTGGTCGATCCGTCGAATGCCTCGTCGGACCGAAAGGTTGCCGACGTCGAAGGCGGCGGATGGGGCCCGCTCGACTGGTCTCCGGACGACAAGACCCTCGTCGTCGGCGAGTTTCTGTCCGCCAACGAGAGTTTCCTGTGGCTCTTTGACGTCGCGACGGGCAGCCGCACCGCGCTCACGCCGAAGTCTGGAACCGTGCCCGTGGCATACGGCGGTGCGCTGTACAGCAAGGACGGCAAGGGCCTCTACGTCACGACCGACAAGGACTCCGAGTTCCAGCGACTGGTCTACATGGATCTTGCAACGAAGAATCAGACGGTACTGACCGCCGGGCTCAACTGGGACGTTGAAGAATTCGATCTCTCCGAAGACGGCAAGACACTGGCGTTCGTCACGAACGAGGACGGCGCGAGCGTGCTCCACCTGATGGACACGAAGAGCCGCAAGGAACTGCCCGCGCCAAAGGTCCCGACGGGTGTCATCAGCGGCATCTCGTGGCACAAGGACTCCGTGACGCTCGGCTTCGTGCTGTCGTCCGCGCGCTCGCCCGCCGACGTCTATTCGATCGACGTCAAGCGCGGAACGCTGGCGCGGTGGACCGCGAGCGAGACGGGCGGATTGAACACGGCGTCGTTTTCGGAGCCGTCACTCGTTCGATGGAAGAGCTTTGACGATCGTTCGATCTCGGGTTTTCTGTATCGCCCACCCGCGAAGTTCACCGGCAAGCGGCCCGTCATCATCAACATCCACGGCGGACCCGAGTCGCAGTTCCGACCGGCTTTCATGGGACGATCGAATTACTTCATGAGCGAGCTCGGCGTGGCGATGATCTGCCCCAACGTGCGCGGTTCGTCGGGATACGGGAAGACGTTTCTGACACTCGACAACGGCTTCAAGCGCGAGGAATCGGTAAAGGACATCGGCGCGTTGCTCGACTGGATTGCACAGCAACCCGACCTCGACGCGTCGCGCGTCATGGTCATGGGCGGCAGCTACGGCGGGTACATGTCGCTTGCGGTTGCGACGATGTATCCGAACAGGATCCGCTGCAACATCGACGTCGTCGGCATCTCGAATTTCGTGACGTTCCTCGAACGGACCGAGGCGTATCGCCGTGACCTGCGGCGCGTCGAGTACGGCGACGAGCGCGATCCCAAGATGCGCGAGTACATGCTCGCAATCGCGCCGATCAACAAGGCAAAGAACATCACGAATCCGATGTTCGTCGTGCAGGGCAAGAACGACCCGCGCGTGCCGATCAACGAATCCGAACAGATGGTGGCGACCATCAAGAGCATTGGCACGCCCGTCTGGTACCTGATGGCCCAGGACGAAGGGCACGGATTCGCCAAGAAGAAGAACGCGGACTTCCAGTTCTATGCAACGATCCTGTTCGTCAGGAAGTACCTGCTGAACTGAGCGCGTCGGGGCCCGGATCGCGTTGCGCGGACCGGGCCCCGGTCATTCTCCGGCTCGATGCGACGAGTGTCAGGTCGCGCTGCTTGTCTCGAGCGCGTCGCGCACCATCCTGAGCAGCGCGTCAGGCGAGAACGGCTTCTTCAGAATGTCGACCGCGCCGAACTGCCGCGCAGACGGAAGATAGTCGGGCAGACCCGTCGCTCCACCCGACATGGCGATGACCTTGACGTCAAAGTACGACTTTGTGAGCTCGAGGATCGTTTCGATGCCGTCCTTGTTCGGCATGAAGATGTCGCACAGCACGAGCTCGCATGGCTGCCGGTCGAAAATTTCGAGCGCAACTGCACCGTCAGGTGCGGATTCGACGCCATAGCCGGCGTCTTCGAGCACGGTCCGACAGAGCTCCCGCACCTGCTCGTCGTCGTCGATGATGAGGATGTGCTGCATTACCGATTCCCGGCAGGTCCGAACTCAGGGCAACTACAAGGGTCGCACACCGACCGCGCCCCCTATGAATAGCCCTCGACGCTTCCGGCCGTCAAGTCAAACGCCGGCAATGCCTGACGCGTGCTACTGAGGAGTTCGGACCGCAGGTGCACGGCCTGGCACATACGCCAGCGGGACGCTCGATGGGTCGGCCTTCATCCGCGCGTAGTAATCGTAAACGTACGACTTGTAGGCCTTGTGGCCCCATCGCGAGTAGAAGTCGTAACTCTCCATCTCGGCGAACGCTGCGTCCGCCGTCCATCCCTCGACCGCAATGCGGTAGATGGCGATCGTAGCGCCGGTCCGGTGGCGTCCCCCCACACAATGGACATAGCAATTGCCGTTCGCAGGATCGGTCACCGCAGCGAGAAACGTCGCGACCTGGGTGTCGTACGGCTTGTCGCGGTCGTCCATCGGTATGTTCACGTACTTGAGGCCGGCGGCCTCCGCGTCACGACGCGCCGAAGACTTGGCGTTGTCGCGAAGGTCGACGATCGTGGAGACGCCGAGAGCCTTCAGACACTGATAATCACTCTTCGACGGCTGATTGCCGCGATAGATGTGGCCGTCCACGACTCCGAAGTTCTTGATGTCGATTCCGGCGACGTTGATCGGCCGCATCGAATTGGCGCACGTTGGTGCAGTGACACGCTCGCCGCCGCCCGCGAAGGCGTTGCACGCAAGCAACGATACGGCGAGTGACACCCCGAGCGTCCGCTTCATCACCAGCATCCTCGATTCTCCCTTGTCGATGAACCGCATATCCGGCCTATGGCGCCTTACGCAACGCCGTGACGACGTCGGCGGATTGTTCCTCGGTGATCGTGAACTCGACCTTGTCGTCCACCGCGATGCCGTTGAGCATCGCAGCGTCCTTCACGTCGAACCACATCGTCATTGCGTCCATGAACCCTTCGATCTTCTCGTGATTGATCTTGACCCGGGACTTCGCGGCATCCACAGCGACGACGACACCCTTCCCGCTGTGCGTCACGGCAGCTTTCTGCTGCGTGGAGGAACACGCAGCCGCCGCGATGACGGCGGTCAGCATGAGGATCGCAACACGACGCCACACCCGGTCGGCTCCGGGCAGCACACCATCAACCCTTTGTGAAATCATTGAGAATGCATCTTACCGGCCGGGCGCCAATCGTCGCAATGCGGCCCGAGGAGCCGGCGAGCGCACTGCAGCGTTTCGTGTAGTATTCGTTGCCATGCCGGAACTCGATCCACTGCATCAGGAGATCGTGCGCGAGATTTTCGACCGCGCAGCATTCATGACGTACCTGGGCGTTACGCTCGACGGTCTCGAGATCGGCGCGTGCGATGCGTCGCTCGCGGTTGAGCCTCGCCACGGCCAGCAGGACGGTTTCGTCCATGCTGGCGTGCTCGCGGCGCTTGCCGATCATTGCGCCGGCGGCGCGGCCGGTACGTTGTTGCAGGCCGGCGACACCGTGTTGAGCGTCGAATTCAAGATCAACCTGCTGAGACCGGCGATCGGCGAGCGATTGCGCTGCCGCGCGACGGTGCTCAAACCGGGAAGGACGATCATGGTCGCGGAATCCGAAGTCTTTGCGGTTCGGGCGGGTGAGGAGAAGCTCGTGGCGAAATCGACGGTCACGCTGGCTGTGGTGTCTCTCGAAGCGACACGACGGCGGAGGTAGCGGGTTGCTGCTTAGTGAAGTGCACCCCGAAGGGGTGAGCCAGAATAGCCGGGGGTCGAGGAGCGCGAAGCGCGACG
>JBGAKX010000149.1:0-10442 GCA_044224215.1 Blastocatellia bacterium | reverse complement strand
CGATGAGCCGCTGAATGCCGGCTGGCAATGAGAGAGCCGTCAGTACGCGTCGATATGCCTCGACGACGGCATCCTCACCGCGCTCGCACTCGATCAGGATGGATTCGTCGTCCTGGCCGATGAGAGTTCCTCTGATTTCGATCCACGTCCGGTGAAGCGTGCCCGTCAACGAACCCGATGTAACTGGGGTGCCCCCAAGAAAACGGACAGCCGAATTCAACTGTTTGACAAATCTGCTCCGTTCATTGGAGGCACCCGTAAAAAACTGCTTCAGGTATGGATGGGTGACGTTCAGACTCGCCTCACGGAAGCCCTCGCGCCCGTCCCGGCACGTTTCAATGAGTCCGTTGAGCTGACCGACCGTATCGTGCGTATCCATGTGCCTTCCCTTCGACGCTTGATTGCCCAGGTGCTGAGGTCCAGGGCAACTCACGTTCCACGGCATCCAACGAAATCGCGTCGGGAGCCGGCATCGAATAGTCCGTTGCGTGTTTGTCATCTGTTCGCCGCGGCGGAGTATGGCGATTTCACACGAACGCTCTCGAGACCCTGTATGAGCGGAATACGCCTGCGACACGATCGAGTACACAGCGAAGCCTGACGGAAACGCTTTTGGGGGCCTTTCGAACCGAATGCGCCCGCATTCCGCCGTGGCCCAGTTCTTGCGATGTCCCGTCACGAGACGCGCCTTCATGATCGGAACCCGATCAGAGCCGCGCGGTGTGCTGCCGTCAGCCGAGCCCGATAGCGGCAGCTGCACAGACAGTCGAGGAAACGTGAGGTAGACAGATGCAGAACAGCGTGGATCGCAATAACAATTCGATTTGGCCTCTCGAAGAAAACGGGCGCCTGAGACCAGCGCGTTCACTCGATGTCATATCGTTCAATCGAATTCCCTTGCGCGCGCGTGATGGCCGGGTCGTGATTCTGACGCGACCCCGCCCGGGCGGGAAATCAGACTGGCGTGCGTCGGAGGTCGCAATCCTCCTCGTCAGCATCCTTCTCATTTGCGGGCTTGTCATTCTCGCGGCCGCGACGCTTTTCGGCAGCCCTACGTTTACGTGAGCCGTCAGTTTCGGCGGGGTGACCTGCAGCGCGTACGCATGGCCGTCCGCGAACCGTCAGCGTGTCCTTGATGGATCCGACGTGTCGCTGCCCGGATCGATTCGAATCAGCCGCGAATGAGGATCGAACGTGATCGTGAACGGCCTGAGCGCGTCGCGCCCGAGAAGGACGGTTCGTTGCCCGCTCGCCCCATCAAGCACGTCTGTGGGGACGTTCCAGAGCACCATGCTGCCAAGCCGGAGTCTCGGTGTCGTGCCGCGTCGCGATCGGATCGTGCCGCCTCCAAGATCCATGCCGGAGCGCGGCGGGTCGGTCTGAGGCGCCATCGTCGTACCGAACGCCCGGACATCCCCAGCGCCAATTGCCAGCCCGAACTGGGAACCGGTATCAAGCAACGCTGTCCTGCCCGATCCGAGCGACACGTATGGTCGCATCGTCCCATCCACACGCGCCCACGCGAGGACGGTCCCGCCGTTCGGGACGTCTCTCGCGAGCACCGGTGATGTGACCGGGTCAAACGCTCGCAATATCCCCTCTCGCATGTCGAGAACGTATCCGAGCGGCCAGAATGCGATCGAAGGGTCCAGAACGCCGTCCACACCGCTCGGCAGCGAGTCCATGACCAGGAGGTCAGACGTGGATGGCAGCGCGTTGTGACTGGTTCCCGCTGCGAGGTGTGCACGCGGACCCCGCATGGCTCGCCCCGTCGATCCGCTCAGCCCGCGAATCGGGACCGTTGCGGAGTCGAGCGCCAGCTTGGCCTCACGCGCGACACGGTCCGAGACGATGGTACAGCCTGCACCCGTGTCGACCGAGAACGCATAAGGCCCGTGTCCGTCGATCCACACCTTCACCATGAGGCCGGACCCCGCCGTCTCGCGGAATGCGATGGCGTCGGGAACGACGACACGCCGTTGGCCTTCCGGTGTCCTGGCGTGAGAGTGGGACGCCTGGGCGGCGTCGGTGAACGCGGACGCCCAGGCGATGAGTACGGTTATGAGAATGGGGGCCGTGAATGGAACGAGCCTTTGTCGTCCCGGCACGGACAATGACATCAACCTAGTAGCCGCGATTTCGATTTCGCAGGGCATACGTGTAGAGCGCGGAGCCTCCGGCGCCCACACCGGCGCCGATGGGTGCGCCTACGCCTCCGGTGCCGCCGCCGATTGCCGCGCCGATGCCGGTTCCGATGGCGGCGGTCAGGATGTCCCGGTGGCGCTGCCAGAACGAGCCCTGGTTCGACGTGTACGCGACACCGGGATGCGGCGCCGAATAGTCATAGTACGTTCGCCGTGACACCGAACGGGCACGCGACACCGTCCTGTTCGGCTGAGCCTGGGCACGGAGCGTGTCGGTCGCTATCTGGGCGGCGACGATCGCGACTTGATCGATCTGTTCCTGAGTGAGGGCAGGAGGGGCGTAGTCAGGTGCCGGTGCGGTCGAAGCGGTGATCTTCTCCGCATCAGCCGACGCGCCTCGTGAATTCGTCATCGCAGCGCCGCCGACACCACCAATGATGGCCGCGAGAACTGCGATGGCAACGGTGTGCATCGTACTGTTCATGACCTGAAATCCTCCAGTTTTTGTTTGAATCACCCCGCATGCGTGCAATACGTATGCCCCGGGCCACCGTTCGGGATGCACGTCAATGCTGCCCGCACCTTACGAACGTTCGTCGAACATGCGACGAGGATTCACGCGTCGCTGCACATGCCATATCGGCCCACGAACACACGATTTGGTGCAGCGGCGTCGCATCGCAACGTGCCCGACGTTGTCTCGATTCAGGACGTTCGCATTTCACCGTCCGCGCGGAAGCTCTGCTCGACCGCGAGCTTCCGAGACGACATCCGAACGACGCCCGGTTGCAACCTTGTCCGGTTGCAGTAGCATGGAATCACGAATCATCAGGAAGTCGATCGGAGGTCCGCGATGCGTGCTCGAATGATCCTCTCGATGGTCTGCGCCCTGCTCGCCGTTGTCACCGTGAGCGCACGGACATCCGAAATACGCAAGGACACGATCGTCTCGGTGTCGTGGCTCGCGGACCATCTGAAGGACCGCGACCTCGTCCTGCTGCACGTCGGCACCGACGAGGAATACCGTGCCGGCCACATCCCCGGAGCCCGCCACGTCGTTCCAGCCGACCTTTCGACCCCGCGCGTCGAAGGTTCGCTGACCCTCGAGATGCCTCCCGTCGACGTCCTCACGGCGAAACTCGAAAGCCTCGGCATCTCAAACCGCTCGCGCATCGTCGTCTATGCCGGCAACGACTGGGTCTCGCCGACGGCACGCGTCGTGTTCACTCTCGACTATGTCGGGCTCGGAGACCGGACATCGATGCTCGACGGGGGTATGCGCGTCTGGCAGGCTGGCAACCATCCCGTCACGACCGACGTCGTGCCCGTAACGCGCGGCGTGCTGCACCCAAAGCCGCGGCCCGAGCTCATTGTCGACGCGGCGTGGGTGTCATCGCACGTCGATCAACCGAAGGTCGCGATCCTCGACGCGCGTGATCCGGAGTACTACGACGGGCGCGCCTCCGGAACGGGAATGCGCGGGGGCCACATTCCGAGCGCCTCGAGTCTCCCCTTCTCGACGCTTGTCGTCGAACCGCAGCTCGAATTCGTCGACGTGAACGCGATGCGCAAGCTGTTTCTGGATGCCGGCGCCGCTCCCGGAGACACGGTGGTCTCGTACTGCCACATCGGACAGCAGGCGTCGCTCGTGTATCTCGCGGCGCGATACCTCGGATACGACGCGCGCGTGTACGACGGCTCGTTCCAGGACTGGAGCCGCCACACGGACTTTCCCGTCGTCGCGACCCCGGCCGCGACGGACGCCAAGCCCGACAAGTAGACCCGGTGCGTGACGAGGGGCGAGGCCCTCGCGTGCGACGTTGCGCTCGCGCGAGACCGGCGCGCATAATCCCCGTGCCGCAGGACGCCCCACGGGCTCGAGAGAGGTAGTCCCCGATGCGCTCCCCCGTTCAGAACTCGCGACGAATCGACCGTGGCGGCCGCGCGTTTGCCATCGTCGCGACGACCGTTCTGTTTACGCTGTTCGCCCCAGTCGGACACTCGAGCGTGACGCTGCCGGGCACGAACGAGGCAGCGACGATTCCGATCACGGGCGACGCCGTTCCGGGTCTTGAGAGTTACGACCGCACGATCTCGGATCTCCTCGCGCGCTGGGGAATCAATGGCGCCGCCGTCGCCGTTACAAAGGACGGGCGGCTTGTCTATGCCCGCGGCTTCGGATACGCCGACGTCGACGCCGGCGCCACGGTGCAGCCGGACTCGTTGTTCCGTGTTGCGAGTCTGTCGAAGCCCGTCACGGCGATCGCCGCCATGAAGCTTGTCCAGGAAGGCCGGCTCGACCTCGACGCCAAGGTGTTCACGCTCCTCTCCGACATCCCGCCGCCGCAGGGAGCAAACATCGACCCGCGGCTCGACTCGATAACGGTTCGTGAACTTCTCGAGCATTCGGGCGGATGGGACCGTGCGCGCGCCTTCGATCCGATGTTCATCCCGTGGATCGCCGCGGACGCCGTCGGCGAGCCGCGACCCGCCAGCTCGCGGACGATCATCCGCTACATGCTTGGACAACCTCTCCAGTTCGACCCGGGCACCGAATACGAGTACTCCAACTTCGGTTACAGCCTGCTCGGGAGGATCATCGAGAAGGTCACGGGCATGCGCTACGACGACTATGTGCGTCACGAACTGCTCGCGCCGATCGGCGTCACGCGGATGATCTGCGGGCGCTCGCGACCATCGGAGCGCGCGACCGGCGAAGTGAAGTACTACGAACTTCCTCAGGAAGGACTTGCGACGAGCGTCTTTCCCGACGAGACCCAACCGGTGCCGTGGCCCGACGGCGGCTTCTACATCGAAGCGATGGACAGCCATGGCGGATGGGTCGCGTCGCCCATCGACTACCTTCGGCTGATCCTCTCGGCCGACGGCCACCCGTCGCCGCCAGATGCGCTGACGTCGTCGAGCATCGCCGAAATGACGGCGCGCCCAGCCAACCCGACGTGGCAGGGCACGCCCATCTGGTACGCCAAGGGCTGGCTCGTCGGACCGGTCGACTCGGATGCGAACTGGTGGCACACCGGTGCGCTCCCCGGCACGGCGACGATCGTCGTTCGCAACTACAACGGGTTTTCATGGGCGGCGTTCTACAACGGCCAGCCGTGGAGCGACCAGTTCTTCTACGAGTTCGACGCGGGGATGTGGGACGCCTACTGGCAGGTGACGTCGTGGCCCGACGGCGACCAGTTCTCGAAGTACATTCCGTTCGAAGGGCCGGCGACGCCGGCGCCGACCGCGCGAATCATCAGTCCGAACGGACGCGAGAAGCTCAAGGCGGGAACGTCCGTCACCATTTCATGGGACGCCGGCGACGACCGCAAGGTGCTCCACCAGGTGCTGTACCTGTCGACGGATGGCGGAGTGACGTACCCCTTCATCATTGCCCCGGACGTGGACCCTGAGGCCAGGACCTTCTCGTTCGCCATCCCCGCGTCGCTCAAGACCAAGACGGCGAGGATCAAGGTGGTCGCCACCGACCAGGACGGGAACGAGGGCTCGGACTCGAGCGACGCGAACTTCAAGATCAAGAAGGCCCGCTGAGCAGTTTCCGTCCGCGCCGCCGTGACGCCGCGTGGACGCCACGCGGCAAGTCCGCTATCCTCGGTGCGTTCCGGGCGGCCTCACCCGCCGCGGGTTCGATCACGTCACCGAGGGAGACCCACATGCGCCACGTCATCGCAGCCACGTTGTTTGCGTTGCTCCTGTCCGGATCGGTTGCGTCCGCCGGCCTCAAGCTCGACACGATCACAAAGTCGCCGACCGCTGGCGGCACGAAATTCAGCAAGATCCTCGTCGTGCTGCTCGACAAGGACACCGACCTGCGCAGGCGCACCGAGGGCGGTCTGGTGCGGCGCATTCCGAATTCCGTGGCAGCGACGACGCTGATGCCGAACGTGGACCTGCACGACCGCGACGCCGTGATGAATGTGATCAAGAGCAACGGAGTCGACGGCGTGATCGTCCTCAGAAACGTGATGATGGGGCGCGACTACGCGATCACTCCGGGAGCCGTTACGTGGCAGCTGTACCCGGACATGTGGGA
This sequence comes from Blastocatellia bacterium, assembly GCA_044224215.1. Taxonomy (GTDB): domain Bacteria; phylum Acidobacteriota; class Blastocatellia; order UBA7656; family JADIYM01; genus DAOMFM01. The sequence goes on along the minus strand of JBGAKX010000149.1, from coordinate 4,238 downwards.
CTACTGGGGCGGAACGTGGGCCGTCATCGAGCAGCCCGGGTACGCGATCCCGACGACGACGGTGAGTGCCGACCTCGCGATCTTCTCGATCAAGGACGAGAAGGTGGTCTGGGCCGCACGCATGACGTCGACCGATCCCAGGTCGCTGCACGACCTGCTCGACAATCTCGTCAAGGCCGGCCGCAACGAGCTCAAGAAGCAGAAGATCACCTGACGCAGCCGAAAGCTCGCATGACAACCACGTCCTTCCACGCACATCCTCGACAAAGTGCGTATATACTCACATCGCTATATGAGAATATACGCATATCGGCTCGCAGTGCGGTGATCGATCACCAGCAATCCGTCGACTGCGCACTTCCCGGCCCGTCCATCTAAATCCAGCAAACAAACAGCTTGTGCGACCGCAAGTACGGACGTTGCCGTTCTGCGTGACGGCGCGCCGTGCAGTCGGACGATGGCACGTCCATTGCCCTGACAGCCGGTGACGACATCATCAGTCGCACCGGTTCTTGTGAAAAATATCCCGCACTCGAAAGGAGCGGACCATGCGACGGACAACGCTACGACTCGCGATTTCGGCGGCGCTCGTGCTCCCGTTTGCGTTCACCCTCACGGGGAACGGCTTCACCGGCGACAAGGCGCCGAACGGCAAGGACCTCTACAAGCAGAACTGCCGTGTCTGCCACGAAAAGGGCTCAAAGAACGGTGAGCTCACGCCAATGACTCTCATACAGGACCAGTGGAAGGCGTTCTTCAAGGACAAGCTCGTTCCAATGCACAAGGACCTGACGGTACCCGGCCAGGCAAACAAGCTACTCGAAGCGCTGACCCCCGACCAGCTCAAGGCAATCGAGAAGTTCTGTGTGGATCACGCTGCGGACTCAGAACAGCCGCAGACCTGCAGCTAAGTGTCCGGAGAACTCTCCGCAAGCCATCCGGATCGGAGGGAGAAGAAATGCGCAGACTCATAACATTCGTATTTGCAATCTTTGTGGTCTCCGGACAGTTTGTCTCGGCGCAAGAGCCGATAGCAAAAGCGACCCCGGAGCCCTACACCACCCCGCCGGGAGCCGCCGCTTCGATCCAGAAGGGCCAGACCGATCAGCTCCGTGAGGAGATCGAGGCGATGAAGAAGACGATCGCCACGCTCGAGGAGCGCCTGGCCGCACAGGAGAAGAAGCAGGAAGAGCAGGCACCGCAGGCGGAGGTCACCGCGACCGCCGTCAAGGAACTCGATCGCCGTGTTGCAAAGGCGGAGCGCGACAGCGCGCTTGACCGCGTGAATTTCAGCGGCGACTACCGGTTCGAGACGCATACCATCAACGGCGACATTCCGGCGTATTACAACGGGCTGGAATTCCAGAACCTCCTTGTTGGAGCGCTGTTCACCTACAACACCACCGGTGCGCCACCTTCAAGCATCGACCAGATCAACTCGACGATCGCTCAGAACTACAGCAACTACCAGTACTTCACGCAGAACCTGTCGTTCAGCCAGCTCAAGGCGGCGGTCGGACAGATCCCACCCGAACTGCAGCAACAGCTCTTTGGCATGCTGCTGCCCGCGACGTACCAGCAGGCATATTCGGCCGACAACGGCATCATGTACACCAACCGGTTCCGGCTGAAGATCGACTCGCAGCTCGCCGACAATATCTCGGTGACCGCGCGGCTCAGCATGTACAAGGTGTTCGGCGATTCGACCGGAGTGCAGGTCTTCAACGGACAGCCGACAAGCCTCAATATCGACGGGACGACGGTTGGCGTTCCCAACGGCGATTTCCTGCGCGTCGAACGCGCCTACTTCACGTGGAACAAGATCAACGGTTCGAACTTCTTTCTGTCGATCGGGCGTCGTCCTTCGACCGAAGGGCCGCCGCTCGAATATCGCGAGGACGAGCCCCGTGCCGGCACCCCGTCTGGCGCACTCATCAACTACCAGTTCGACGGCATCACGTTTGGCTATCACCTCGGCGAGAACACGGCGCTCCGGCTCTGCTATGGCCTTGGTTACGAGTCCGGTTTTGGAAACGGCGACCTCCTCAAGCCGCCACAGGACCGGCTGAGCGACGCGCAGTTCCTCGGCGCCAATGTCGACATCTGGAACTCCGACAACACGCTCGTCCAGGCCACGTATGCCAGGGCGTTCGACGTGACGGATGGATTCAACGGACTCGTCGTACTGCCCTACAACCCGCTCACGGGTGAGGCAATCAACGCTCCGGTCGTGCTGCGCTACACGCCGTCCGCGAACCTCGGCGCCATCAATCTTGCCGGCGTCAACGTTGAGCACCGGTTCAGCCGGTTCGACACGTTCATCAGCGCGAACTACGTGGGGTTCCAGCCGAACCAGGTAACGACGCCGTTCGGCGGACTCGTGTCCGATCCATTCGAAACACCCGAGAATCACAGCGGCGGCATGATCTACGGCGGCGTTCGATTCCGATTTGGCGAGGACGACCGCACCAAGATCGGGTTCGAAGCCAACTACGGCTCCAAGTACTGGTTCAACTTCGCCCAGGCCGAGGATGACATTCTCGCGCCCAAGACCAACACGAGAGGCGAAGCGTACGAGTGGTACCTGACGCACCGGATCACCAACCGGTTCATCTTCAAGGCGGACTACACGTTCTACAACTACCGGTACTCCGGCTCGGGCTGGCACGTTGGCGCGCCCAAGCTGCTGAGCGACACGCCAATGCTCGGCTTCCCGACCTATAGCCAGGCCGGAGTGTTGACGTTCGGCATCATCGCACGGTTCTAGAGGAGGCACGCCGTGGCCAAGCTGCTGACATTGTGCGGAACCCTGCTGCTCGCGGTGTGTGCGGCATTCACGGTCAAAGCCCAGGAAGCGAAGTCGAGCCACGGCGACTACTTTGAACACTACGAAGGTACGTCAACGTGTCTCGCGTGCCACCAGCAGCAGGCCGAGACGTTCTTCCACTCGCAGCACTACCAGTGGCGCGGCGACGCTCCAAACATCGTGAACGCTCGCGGCCGCAAGCTCGGGAAGATGAACACCTTGAACGATTTCTGCACCAGTCCGTCGGGAAACTGGATCGGACTGGTGCGGAATTCGCGCGGCGACGTCATCACGAAGGGCTGCTCGGCGTGCCATGCTGGCCTTGGCAAGATGCCGGCCGAAAAGATGACCCAGGACCAACTCGAGAACATCGACTGCCTGATCTGTCACGCGAGCGGATACCGCCGCGACCTGTTCGAGAAACAGGGCGGCGGATTCGAATGGCGACCGATTCTCTGGTCGAACCGCGAAGGGCTCGACTCCGTCTCAAAGCGGATCTCTCTGCCAACGCGAACCATGTGTCTGAGGTGCCACTCGGCGTCAGGCGGAGGGCCGAACTACAAGCGCGGCGATATCGAGTACGCGCTTGCGAATCCCGACCGCGAGTACGACGTGCACATGGCGAGCGACGGAAAGAACATGCAATGCGTGACGTGCCATGCGGGCGCGGATCATCGCGTTCGCGGCCGTGGCGCAGACCTCTCCGGATCGGACAGCCCCGGCAAGCCGCTCAGCTGCGACACGGCCGAGTGCCACGGATCCGCGCCGCACAAGGCCGACGCGCTCAACCGCCACACGCGGCGCGTCAGCTGTACCGTGTGCCATATCCCAACGTTTGCGCGCACCGACCCGACCGATATGGTGCGCGACTGGTCGACGTCCGTCTACGACAAGGAAGGTGACAAGTACACGGCGAACATCACGCTCGAAAAGGACGTCCGGCCCGTATACGCGTGGTACAACGGAACCACACGCGAACAACTTCTTGGCGAGCCGGCGTACCGGCTCGGCGACGGTTCAGTCGGCATCATGGTTCCACAAGGATCGCGGCGAGATCCGAATTCGCGGATCTACGCATTCAAGCTTCATCGGGCGCGCCTCCCGGTTCTGTCCGGACGAAACTGGCTGATACCGATCACAGTTGAGCAGTTCTTCCCGAACGGAAAGATCGATCCGGCTGTACGAAGTGCGGCGCGAGAGACGTACGGAATCAATGATGCGACGTATACGTGGAGCGACACGTCACGGTACATGGGCATCTTCCACGGCGTCCGTCCAAAGTCCGAGGCACTGTCGTGCCTCGATTGCCATTCGTCCGGCGGACGTCTCGACTGGAAGGCGCTCGGTTATTCAGGTGACCCGCTCGAGCGGGCATTTCGAACGCGAAGTCGCGCTAAGTAGTATCCGTCGAGGTCCCGACCACTCGGGGGGA
>JBGAKX010000148.1:0-10568 GCA_044224215.1 Blastocatellia bacterium | reverse complement strand
CGACTCCGGGCTCGGCCAGTGGTTGTTCGCTCGGATCGCGGTCCGTCTGCGCGGGATAGAGCCACATCGGATACTGCCGGCGGAATGCGAAGAACCGAGTGTCGTGACGCTCGCGCAGGTGTCGAAACAGCAGCGTCGTGTGGTGCGAGATTCCACCGCGGAACGGATGCGTAGGCCCGACGATTGCCAGCCTGAGTTTCGGTGGCGACGTCACTACTCGATGTACCCAAGACCGCGGAGCCGTTCGCGGACGTCGGCGTCGTCGTCGGACGATGGTTCAGTGAAATCCTCGGCCCGTGCGCCGTCGAGCACGGCGGGTCGCGTGGCACCGACGCCACGTGCGGTTGGCAGCGGGTGACCGCGGCGATCGTCCGGCGGCGCGAGCCCGAACAGCGTGAGAACAGTCGGCGCAATGTCGAGAATGCTTGCCTGGCGTCCCCGCGGTCCCGCCGTAAATGCCTGACCTGCAGCAAGATACAGACCGCCAATCCGGTGCGAGCCCGTATGGCGAGTCGAAAACGGACCGTCGACGAGCCACGTGTCGCTGAAATCGGTCTTTGAGAACGTGACGCCCCAGTCGTCGCCCGACACCAGAAGGTCCGGAAGGCTTGCTGGGCGTTCGGCCGAATCGAGCCAGCATCGGCGAACCGCAAGGTCGAGCCCGTTGTCGAACGCGCTGTTCGCAAGCGCATCCTCCACCCGATCGATCGCGGTCATGTACTCGACACCGCCGCGCTCGAATCGCGGGCTCAGATACAGCCCGCCAAACGGAATCGTGTGGCCCGGATCGAATGCAACACTCGCGTGCTGGTCGATCGTCGCGAGCAGGTAGCCGGAATCGTCCTTTGGGAGATACCGCCGGCCGCGACGTCGCACGCGCGACAGCACGCGTCCCACGGGTCCGCCGACGCGCGCGGCAACCGCGCCCGCGCGTTGCGCCGCCGCGGCGCCTACGCGCCGGATGGCCGCGCCGGTCCGCGCCGAATCGCTGCGACGAACGAGCAGTCCCGTCTGCTCGAGCAACCCGTTGATACATACCGTTCGCGTGTTCGGCCCGAATCCGTGGTCGGAACACAGCAGCACGCTGGTGTCGTCGCCGCAGGCTTCGCGCAGCCGAGGAATCGCATCGTCGATCCGGCGCCAGATTCGGCGTGCCCGCTCGGCGCGGCGTGGAGACGCCGCCGCATCGTGCAGCGGGCTGTCGGGATCGAGATCGCTCCAGCACCGATGGAGGAGCCAGTCGGTCTCGGAGAGCACGCAGAAGAACAGGTCCCACGGTCCCTTCCTGCACAGAAACTCCGCCGCCTTCAACCGCCGCGTGAGCGACGCCTCGAGATCGTCGAGGAAGCGGTCGCAGTCGTCGTAGATCGCGTGGTGATAATTCACCGTCAGGCCATAGTCGGCGCCGACCTCCGAAAGCAGTTCGGCCTTGAGAGTGTCCGGATACGTCCACTGCGTCGATTCGTCCGTGCCAAAGCCGCTCACCATCAGCCCTTCGAGAGGGTATGGCGGGTAGAGCATCGGGAAGTTGAACACCGCGACGCGGGCGCCAACCGACGAGAGCGCGTCCCAGATCGTGCGTCCACGGAAATCGCGCGAGCTGATCGGCCGAAGGCCAAAGCCTGCGCCGGATCGAATCAGAAAATCCGGGATGCCCGTCTGATCGACGTCGAGCCCGGATGCGAGCCCGAGCCACGCCGGCCCCGTGATCGGCGGCGTCGTCGAGATGAGAGGTCCAAAGGAACCCTCTGCTGCAAGCGAGCGGATGTTCGGCAGTTCGCCGGCGTCGACGAGCCCCGCGACGTGACTGTAGCCGGCGCCGTCGAGTCCGAGGATGAGCAGGCGCGTCGACATATCGGCGTCCTAGTGCTGCCGCGGCTCGGATCGCGGAAGCGTCATACTCGACGGATCGGCCGATACGACGCCCGTGTCGGCATCGTACACGTACGGCACTCCGTTCGGGTCGACGGGAGACCCGGTGCGATCGAGCGTCAGGTTCGGAAGGCCGGGTTGTGGCCGTGGCAGAATCGTGCGCACGACCTGCGCCAACGAGCGCGGCCGAGGCCCGATTCGTTCGGCGTAGAACGCAACCGCGGCATTCAGGAGATCGAGCTCGTCGAGCGCCTGGTAGACATCGAGCTGACGCTTGATGTCGGCCCGGATCCGAGGGTCCTCGGTCGACTCGTACATGGTCCGCAGCATCTGCACCGCAAGGCTGCGCTGGCCGCAGTCGGCAAGCACGGCGGCGCTCATCGATCGCATCCACGAGGGCGCGTTCGGCCGCTCGGCACCCGCGGCATAGACCTGCGACGCGTGCGCGCAGTCGCCATCCTGCCACTCCGCAAACGCGAGATCCTGGTACAGCCACGGATTGTCGGGATTGTTGCGAATGCCTTTTTCGAGCAGCGCCCGCGCCTCGGCCGGACGACCGTAGTCGTGGATGAAATACGATCCAAACCGGTACGCCGGGATGAGCTGCGGATCGAGCGTCGTCGCGACGTCGACCAGCGGATGGAGCAGCGGCAGCCGATCGCTCTGCTGATCGAGGATGGTCTGGTCGCTCAATACCTTGCCGCCGAAGTACTGGATCGCACGCATCCAGTAGACGTCCGCAAGCAGCGAGTCGTACCCGAGCGCCATGGCTTTCACAGCGTCTCCGTTCGAAAGATACAGCGCCTCGTCTTCGACAACCGACGGAGCGGCTGCATGCTCGAGCCAATGCTGCACGGGTCCGATCGCAGCAACTGCGAGCACGAGCGGGGCGATCGGAAGCAGGCCGTCGAATCGCATTACTTGAAATCCCTGCGGTCGAACACCAGCACGGCAATGGAGAGAAGGAGCGCGCAGTACACCACCGCATACGCCGTGGCAGCCAGGAGCCACGACGCCGGCGCCACCGTGCCGTGCGCGGCCGTCGAGATGGCCGAGAAATTGGACAGGTTCGGCAGCACGTAGAACAAGGCCGTCAGAAGCCAGCGCGACGGCGCCGAGTCAGCCGACGCCGCCAACAGTCTGAGGTTCTCGCCGAAGTTGCCCGCGACATAGATCATCAACGTCAGCAATGCCGAGAGCGCGGGCGACGAGATCGTCGAAAACATGAGCGCGATCGCCGTGGTGACGACCAGCTCGAGAAAGATGAGATAGGCCGCTGGAATCGCCGCGGCGAGCTGGGGCGCGTAGCCGCGCTTCACGAACAGGATCGAGAGCACGATCCCGCCGAGCATGACTGCCGTGTTGACTGCCAGCGTCGTGCCGAGACCGACAAACTTCCCGAGCACGAGGTCGCTGCGTCTGAGAGGCTTTGCGAGCAGTCCGTAGATCGTCTTGCGCTCGATCTCCTTGTAGACGAGCTGGATTCCGATGAAGATCGCGATCAGCACGCCGATGAAGCGCATCGCGCTGAGCCCGATGTCGGTGATCACCTTCTGGAGGTCGCCGATCGCCAGCTGACCGACGAGCAGCGACGACCCGATCATCAACAGGGCGAACGCGATCAGGTTGAACAGCACCCGATCGCGCACTGACTCGCGAAACGTGTTCTTGGCGACGCGCAGCAACTGCATCGTCTCTCGGCGACCTCCGGCGGTTGCGGGTTTCTCGCATCTTACTCGACTCAAACCACCCGCGGGAAGCATACGCATCGAGTGGTTGCCGTTGACGGTGACTGCTAGACTTCCATTCTTTGACGTCCACGGATGAGCGAGGTGAGCATGCGTTTCGGAAAGCTGGCAGGGTTGGTCCTTTCGGTCGCGGTGATTGGCGTAGGGGCGACGCATGCGGCGCCTGGCGGCGGCGGACCTGATCCGGTCAGCGGGCGATGGAAGGCGACGCTCACGATTCCATCCGGCGAGGTGGCGTTCGGGCTCGATCTGAAACTTGCCAAGTCGCTCGTTTCGGGAGCTGTCTTGAACGGAAGCGAACGACAGGATCTGTCCGGCGGTTCGTTTGACGGCACGATGCTCGAGCTGCGGATGGACTACTACGACGGCCGGATCATCGCGCATTTCACGGACGCCACCGAGACATCCCTGGTCGGCGAATACACCCGACAGACCCGAAACGGAATCGGGAGATATGAGTTCAAGGCCGCGCGGACGAACGAGACGCTGCGGCTTGTCGGAGGCGATCCGAAGACGCTCGGCGCGGCGAACCTGTCCGGCGACTGGGTGCTCACGACATTCGAGAAGGACGGCAAGGTCGAGGAGGTCGACGACGCGACGTTCACGATCGAGGCAGTCGTAAAGGATCACGCCGTCGTCTCGGGCACGGTCATTCCCGTCAGCGGCGATTACGGATTGCTGAGCGGCGTCGTCTGGAACAGGCCCGGCGAGAAGCCGACGTTCCGCCTGAGCAGATTTGATGGAATTCACGTAACGCTGCTGACGGGCGAAGTTCGCGACGACGGTTCGCTTGCAGGTGAGCTCGCGACGGGGCTGAGCTATCGCGCACCGTTCACGGCCGTTCGCAAGGCCAGGGCGGCCGCGAGCGATCTGCCGGGCGATCCGAACGCGCTCACAACGGTGAAGGACCCGCAGGAAGCGTTCGCATTTGCGCTGCCCGACACCGACGGGCGCACCGTGTCGCTGACCGACGACCGGTACAAGGGCAAGGTCGTGGTGATCGACATCATGGGAACGTGGTGCCCGAATTGCCACGACGAGACGCCGCTGCTCGTCGACCTCTACAGGAAGTATCGCGCAGACGGACTCGAGATCGTGATGCTGGCATACGAGTACACGCCCGACGCCGCGCGCAGCAGGCGACAGATCGCGATATATCGGGAGAAGTACGGCATCGAGTTTCCGATCCTGGTGGCCGGCTCGACGGCCGAGGGCGAGATCGCGCGGACGCTGCCGCAGCTCGTAAATTTTGGCGCGTACCCGACAACAATCTTCGTCGGGCGTGACGGACGCGTCCACAGGATCCACGCCGGGTTTTCGGGTCCCGCGACGGGCGACCGGTTCGGCGCCGTCAAGAAGGAGATGGAAGAGCTCGTGCGGGAGCTTCTCGCCGGGAAGCCGTAGGAGGATCCCGCAGCGCGAGGCGCTAGCCCGACGGGATCATGTCGAGGGCGTCCCCGATCGGAGTGCCGAAGTTGATGTTCTGGGCATTGAGCGCCGCAAGGCCCTGGGTCATGACCGCGATCACCCGACCGCGCTGGTCAAAGATCGGACCACCCGAATTGCCGGGGTTTGCGGAGGCGTCGATCTGGATCTTGCGCGCCGAGACCTTGCTGATGACGCCTTGTGACAGGCTTGTCTCGGCCGTCTTGGCCTTGGTGATGTCGAAGAGGTCCTTTCCGAGCGGATACCCGATGACGGCAACGGGGTCGCCCTGGCTGAGCCCGGCCGTGTCGCGGTTGAACTCCAAGATCGTCGGCATGCCGCTGTACGGCTTGATGCGAAGGACCGCGAGATCCACGTCGGTCGATTCAGAAATCTTGACGACCTCGCCCGTGAGCGCGTCGTCGGGGCTGTGATCCGCAAAGACGATCTTGATCTCCTTGAGCGCGCCCTTGTAGTGATTGCGCACCCACGTGGGCTCGTACTCCCACAGCTGCAGCACGTGGCGGTTCGTGATGATGTCGCCGCGGTTGTTCACGACAAAGCCCGAACCGGTCGCGGCGTTCTCCTCGATGGGCGCGCCGTTCTCGTCCATCAACGTGAACCGGACGTAGATGAACACGACCGCACCCTGGTTCTTCCTCGCGATTTCGCTGAAGTCATAGCCCGACGAGGTGCTGGAGCGGAACACGAGATAGCCGACGACACCCATGAGGGCGACAACGAGCAGCACGAGCGTCGCCACCATCAGGCGAAACCGCGTCGACGACTTGTCCACCGCCCTGTCGATCATCAGACGGACGGTCGTGCGCCCGAACTCCTTGCTGGGGCGCGCGCCGTCCGATCGCGACTTGGACGGTTGCTCGAGCATCTGCGTCGGTTCGACACCGACAGGAAGCGTCGTGTCGACCGGACCGTCGATGTCGAACTGCACCTGCGGGCCGCCGGTGCCGAACTCGATGACGTCGCCCGGCTTGAGCCGCGCGGTGGTGACCCGGCGCCCGTTCAGAAACGTGCCGTTCGTCGAACCAGCATCGCGCAGGACGTAGTTTCCGCCGTCGACTTCGATCTCAGCGTGATGGGCGGAGGCGCGCGTATCGGCCGGCGCAAACGTCAGCGCGCTCGAAGGCGCGCGTCCGACGGAAATCGACTCGTCCTCGATGATGACACGCTGGCCGCGCTTGAGGCCGGCTATGTGAGTGAAGACAGCACGCATCGAAACGAGGAAGCTCCGAGGTTACGAGACGGATGAGGCGAGTGGTGTTTGTACCACGCGCTCAGGCCGCGGGCAAGAACGGCTCCACCGCTACTTGCCCTGCGCCATCGCGATTCGTTCGTCGAGCGTCGGATGGCTCCAGAACACGAATCGCAGGATCGGGTTGGGGTCCGGATCGGACAGGGCGATCTGGCCCAGTCGCTCGAAGGCGGATGCCGCCGCTTCGCGCGAGACGTCGGCAGGAACAGTCAGCTGCATCGCAAACCGATCCGCATCTGACTCCATCGCCCGCGAAATGGTGTTCGACAGCGGCAGGCTGACAAACGTAAGCACCGAGACCGCCAGCATGACAAGTGGGAGACTCGCGACGTCCGAGAGGCTGTCGTAGCCGAGGCTTCCGCCGTAGCGTGCGATCAGACGATGGAGCACGAACTGAAGAAGCCATGCGGCGAACACGACCGAGAGCGTTCCGAGCGCGAGCCCGATCCACAGATGCTTGTGAACGTAATGGCCCATCTCGTGCGCCGTCACGAAAAGTGTCTCGTCGTCACGGAACGTCGTGAGCAGCGTGTCCCCGAGCGCAATCGTCGTGGTCGGCCCGATCCCGGTCACGAACGCATTTGCCGAGCGCGTCTGCCGGCTCATGTCGATCTCGTAGACTTCGCTCGCCGGGATGTCGTAGCGACCCGCCAGCGCAAGGATCTGTCCGGCCAGGGCCCTGTTCGAAATCGGCGACAACGTGTTGAACAGCTGCACGTAGAACGGGCTCGCCAGGATCGCCGCGGCGGTCAGCGGCAGCGCGGCGCCTGCCACCCAGCGCCACCACGTCCTGGAATGCCGAGCGACGACCCGGTAGAACAGAAGGCCGAGAAACAGTGCAGATGCAATATTTACAGCGAGCTCGAGCATTCGGTCGCCGAGCCACGGCCCGACGGTCTGCTGCGCGATGCCGTACGAGCGCAGCACCGAATAGCGCGCAAATTCGAACGGCAGCGATACGCCGAACATCAGCACGCAGATGAACACGATGAACGCGGCGCGCAACAGGACACCCCGCGTGAGGCGCGTCGCGAGCGCCGCGCGAATTCGCGCAGCACGACCCGAGAACGCGATCCAGAACAGCACCGCCATTCCCGCGAATTCGCCAGCAAGCGCCAGGCTGAGCGTCGTCGTCGTCCTAGTCTTTGCGGTGACGCGCCACTCGGCGTGCGCGTCGGGAACGAGGAGGGCGGGCTGTTGCGGCGGCGGCTGCTCGGCGATCGCGAGCGCGGGGCTCAGGGAGATGGCAAGGCCGAGGATGACGAATCTCGCAAACGTCCGCATCGCAAAAGCATAGCACGCGGCGCTGCTTGACAGGGTTCGGGGCGAAGGGTAATTTTCGGTTGTATTTGACAAATCGGCGTGGCGATTTCGACGATTGCTCCACGTAAAAAACTGCTAACTGTCCGGGAGATTCGTGGCCCCGCNNNGCGCGGGGCCACTTGGCTTTTCGGGCCCGATTGAGATGTATTGAATGCGAGACTTCAGGGAACTGCTCGAGAGCGATCGCGCGCACGTCTTTGACGGCGCGATGGGCACGATGCTCTACGCGCGCGGCGTCTATATCAACCGTTCGTTCGACGAGCTGAATCTGACCAGCCCGGACCTCGTGCTGAGCGTGCATCGCGAGTACGTGCGCGCGGGGGCCGAGATTCTCGAGACGAATACCTACGGCGCGAACTCGGTGAAGCTGGCCGGCTACGGCCTCGACACAAAGGTTCGCGGGATCACGCGGCGCGCTGCCGAGATCGCTCGCGAGGCCGCGGGCGAATCGGTCTACGTGGCCGGAGCAATCGGTCCGCTCGGCATTCGTATCGAGCCGTACGGCCCGACGTCCGAGGATGAGGCGCGTGCGATCTTCCGCGAGTCTGCCGAGGGGCTCGTCGAAGGCGGCGTCGATCTCTTTGTTCTGGAGACATTTAGCGACATCGCCGAGATTCGCCAGGCGATCCTCGCGGTGCGCGAGTTCTCAAGCCTGCCGATCGTGGCACAGATGGCGATCGACATGCACGGCAACACCCTCTATGGCACCTCTCCCGAGGTCATCGCCCAGCGGCTCGAGGAGTGGGGTGTCGACGTCGTGGGTCTGAACTGCTCGGTCGGCCCGCAGGCTATCCTGTCCGCGATCGAACGCATGCGGGTCGCGACGGACCTGAAGCTCGCCGCCCAGCCGAATGCGGGTCTGCCGCGCGACGTCGACGGCCGGACGATGTACATGTGCTCGCCGGAGTACATGGCCAAGTACGCAAAGCGGCTCATCCAGGCGGGCGTCAAGTTCATCGGCGGATGCTGTGGGACGACGCCGGAGCACATCAAGCTGATCTCCAACGCGGTTCGCGCGAGCTCGCCCGGACGGACGACGGTTGCCGTACTGACCGAGGGCGAGCGACCAGCCGACGTACAGCCCGTGCCGCTCGCCGAGAAATCGCGACTTGCGCGCCGCGTCGCCGAAGGGAAGTTCGTTACGAGCGTCGAGATCGTGCCGCCTCGCGGCGCCAGCCCCGACAAGATGCTCGCCGGCGTGCAACTTCTGAAGGACGCAGGTGTGGACGCGGTGAACGTCCCGGACGGACCGCGGGCGCAGTTTCGAATGGGCGCGTTGCTCGTTTCGGTGATGATCGAGCAGCGTGTCGGAATCGAGACGGTCACGCACTACTGCTGCCGCGACCGCAACCTGCTCGGCATGCAGTCCGACCTTCTGGGAGCCGCCGGGATCGGACTTCGAAACCTGCTGCTGATCACCGGCGACCCACCCAAGATGGGCCCGTACCCGGACGCAACAGCCGTATTCGATATCGACTCGATCGGGCTGGCAAACATGGTCACGCGTCTGAACAACGGGCTGGACCTCGGCGGAAACCCTATCGGTGATCCGACGTCCTTCTTTGTCGGCGTTGGCGTGAATCCGTGCGCCATCGACGTCGAGCACGAGATCCGCCGCTTCGAGTGGAAGGTTGATGCGGGGGCCGAGTTTGCCGTTACTCAACCGGTGTTTGACGTTGACCAGTTAAAGTATTTTCTCAAGCGAGTCGAGCATTGCAGGATACCCATTATCGCGGGCATCTGGCCGCTTGTGAGTGCGCGAAACGCCGAGTTTCTCAAGAACGAGGTGCCAGGGATCAGTCTGCCCGATCACGTGCTCGACAGGATGGCGCGGGCGCAGGAGGGCGGGAAGGAGCACGCGCAGGCGGAGGGTTTGGCGATCGCGCGCGAGATGCTCACCGAGGTTCGCGACGTCGTTTCCGGCGTGCAAGTGAGCGCGCCTTTCGGTAAGGTTCAGCTTGCTCTCGAGGTCTTTGACGGCCTCGTCGACAAGGATCCCGCCGACCTCCACGTCGCGCGCCAGCCCTAGAGAGTCTCTCACCATGACGAAGCGTGCCCCCCACCGACGATGGGTCAATCTCGCGACCGTGGCGATTGCGGTTGCAGGACTCATTCCTGCGGCGCCGGCACGCGCGTCACTCTCGCAGGAGAACCTCAAGACCTACATCCGGCAGGTTGGGGCGAAAATCGACTCTTCGGACGGCAACGTCATTGTGACGAGCATGCTGGCTGGGCGCGAACGGATCGAAATCCGTGTGCGGAATGACAGTGCCAAGCAGATCCTCGGGCTCTATGCGTTCAGCTTTGGAAACGTCGCTGATGCAACGAATCCGACCGAGGTGAGCGAGTATCTCCTGCTCGCGAACAGCGAACTCGGCATCGGGAGCTTCTTTGTCGACAAGGACGGGGACATTGGCTACAAGTGCCTCGTCGACACGCGCGATCCGCTCAGCTTCGAGACGTTTGCGACGATCTACAGTGCAATGGTCAGCGTCGTGAAGGAGCGCGGGCAGAAGATCCGCGGCATGATGAAGACGGACGCGAATCCTCCAAAGACTGACGACGCGGCGCCTCAGGAACAGCCTGCGGTCACGATGGAGCCTCCGCCGTCGACGCCGCCGCCCGCGACTCCGCCGCGATCCCGGGCGCGATGACCCTTCTCGAGCGCGTTGCCGCGGGTGTCGTTCTGGCCGACGGCGCGATGGGAACGCTGGGGTTCTCTGAGCGGGACTCGCTCGGACCCGTTCCATCGATGTGGCCGATCGAGGACCCCGAGATCGTCGAGTCGATCCACGGCGCGTATGTCGATGCGGGTGCTGAGCTGCTCCTGACGTGCACGTTTGGCGCATCACGCGGCTGGCTTGCGATGCATGGCAGCGAATCGCGCCTGGCCGAGATCAACTCGGCGGCGGTCGAGGCTGCCCGTG
>JBGAKX010000147.1:0-10651 GCA_044224215.1 Blastocatellia bacterium | reverse complement strand
CGATGGGGCCGCTCGTGTCGGAGGAGCAGCTCAATCGCGTGTGCGGGTTCCTCGAATCCGGTGCGGCGGAGGGTGCGAAGGCCCTCGTTGGCGGCAAGCGCGTCGGCGACACGGGGTACTTTGTCGAGCCGACGGTTCTTGTCGACACGACCGAGGACATGAAGGTCGTCCGCGAAGAGATCTTCGGCCCGGTGGTCGCGGCGATCCCGTTCAAGAACACCGATGAGCTTGTGCCGCGCGCGAACGATTCGGTGTACGGGCTCGCGGCGGGGATCTGGACCCGCGACGTCGGCAAGGCGCACGCGGTCGCGTCCGAGATGCGCGCCGGGACCGTGTGGATCAACTGCTACAACATCTTTGACGCCGCGTTGCCGTTTGGGGGCTACAAGCAGTCGGGCTGGGGCCGCGAGATGGGCCACGAGTCGCTCGAGAACTACACCGAGACAAAGGCGGTGTGCGCGCGGATTACGTAAGAAGAGAAGAAGTTCACGCAAAGACGAAGAGACACGCAAAGGCGCAAAGGGCACTACTCGTACTGCTCTGCGCCTTTGCGCTGCTTTGCGGCTTTGCGTTTAACTAGCTCCCCGGCTTCGCCTGCTCGATCAACTTCTTCACCTCGCCGAAGATCGAATTCGGGATCGGCACCGACAGGTTGTACTGCGCGATCTTCCACGTCGATCCGTCGCGCACCAGCACGCCGCTCCCGCGCGCCGGTCCAAGATTCGGCGTGGCAAGCTCCTCGTCGAACCACGCCGTCTTCCCGTCCTTCGACACGAAGATCTCGCGCTTGACGGACTTGAAGCTCCACGCCTTGCCTTTCGCAAAATACGGATGGGCATAGGCCTGGAACTGCTTCTTCGTCCAGCGCTCGGTCATGTCGGTCCCCATGAAGACGCTGTCGTCCGTCATGTGGCCGAAATACCGCGCCTCGTCGGCCGCAGCAGCCGCGGCGTGCCAGTCGTCAATCACGGCGCCGGCGTCGGCCGCTGGTGAGCCGCCAACGGGGAGCGCCGTGCAGAGCGCCAGAAAGAGTAGTGCTGTGACCATGTGCCTCCGCTACAGACCGTCGAGGTCGTCCTTGCCGATTCCGGGAACCCACTCGTTCAGCTCGTACTGCGCGCACCCGCGAATGGTGAACGGATCGTTGTCGCGAATGCGATTGAGCGCGGCGTGGCCCTCGTCGTCCGGCACGCGCAAAAGCAGCGCCCCGCCGAACCGTGGGTTGAACGGCCCGGACGCCAGCAGCAGGCCCTGCTCCTTCAGGCCGCGCAGGTACGCGCGGTGGTCGTCCGTCGCGGCGACGACGTCTTCGATCGGCTTTCTGTATCTGAGTATTGCGATTGCGTACACGATTCCCCTCCCCTATGCGCCCACTGGTTCGCGCAGTTGCGTATCGGCGCGCGCGGGAACGGGCATTCCGCTGGCCCGGCTGCTTCCCCGGCGGATCTCCCTGCGCAACGCGTGCATGTAGTGATCAAAGTCGACCTGCATCGTGTGCCGCCGCGACGCGACGTAGCGCCGCTGGAGCGCCTCGCGGTCACGAGCCATCTCCCGCTCCATGTCGTCGACTGACGGAAGGCCGTAGCGGCCTGTCAGGTACGCGGCGATCCATCGTCCCTGCAGCTCAGCAAGCGGCATGAGCGCGCCGAGCGGCTGAAGGAGCCCGACGAAGAACAGATTGGGTATGGCGGGCTTGAAGACGCGTTTGTACAGCGGCAGGTCGTTGTTCGGCGCCGACAGAAACGATTCGTCAAAGAACGGAAACGTCACCTTGTAGCCGGTGCAGTAGATGATCGTGTCGACCTCTTCGATGGATCCGTCGGCAAACCGGACGCGGTCGCCCGCGAGCTCCGCGATATTCGGCTTTGGCGCGACGTCGCCGTGTCCGATCCGGTCGAGAATCCGACCCGAGATTGTCGGGTGCGCGTCGCCGATCCGGTGATCCGGCTTTGGCAGTCCGTAGTTCTCGACCTTGCCGACCGACATGCGCAGGAGCATCGAGTAGACCGCGCGCCTGACCGGCCACGGGATCAGGTGCGACGCGGCGAGCTGATCGAACGGCCGGCCGAGGATGTACTTCGGAACGATGTAGGCGCCGCGCCTTGCGGAGAGAAACGTCCGCGCTGCCACGCCGCTCACTTCGACCGCGATGTCCATCGCGCTGTTTCCCATGCCGACGACGACAACGCGCTTGCCGGCGAACGGCTCGGGCTCCGTGTAGTAGTGCGAGTGCATCTCGGCGCCTGAAAACGTCCCGGGGAATCTCGGGTCGGGCCACTGCGGGTCCCAGTGATGGCCGTTGGCGACTGCCAGCGCGTCGTACGTGCGCCGCTCGCCGGTGTCGAGCACGATCTCCCACAATCCGTCCCTCAGTTCGGCGTGCGCAACACCCGTGTTGAACGTGATGCGGTCGCGCAGGTTGAACCGGTCGACGTACGCGTCAAAGTAGGCCGCGATCTGCGAGTGGTGCGGAAAGTCCGGATAGTCGGCCGGCATCGGGAAGTCTTCGAACTGCATTCGCTCGCGCGACGTGTTGATGTGAAGCGACCGATACGCCGACGACATGCCGTTGCTGTTCCGGAAGACCCAGTTTCCGCCGACCCGGTCGCTCTTCTCGAAACAGTCGAAGGGAATGCCCGCGTCGGCGAGCGCCTTGACGGCGGCGATCCCGCACGACCCGGCGCCGATGATGCACGTCTTTGGAAGCACGGTTGTGCACGAATACCACGAATCCATGTGAATTGGCACGCGGATTCGTGGTATTCGTCATGGCATGAAAGCCCTGACAAAGCTCATGTTTGCAGCCGCAGCGGGCGCCGGCGTGTACGCGCTCGTGCGTCGCGCGAGGCAGACCGATCTCGCAGCGTACTACGGCGGAAAGGCCGTCATCGTAACGGGCGGCGCCAGCGGAATCGGCCTCGCCATCGTCAATCTTCTGCGCTCGTTTGGCGCCAACGTGCTTGCCGTGGACATCGACGGCGAAGCACTTGAAAGTGTCGCGGCGGACCTGCCCGGCGTCGCGACACTGCAACTCGACCTTGCCGAGCGCGACGCGGGTCGGCACATGATCGAGTCCGCGATCGAACACCTCGGCGATCTCGATATCGTCTTCAGCAACGCGGGCATCGTCTGGGCTGCGCCGTTCCTGGCGATGACTGACGCGGACATCGATCGCCAGATCGAAGTGAACCTGTCGATGCAGGTCCGCCTGACGCGCGACCTTGTCGAGTTCTTTCGCGAACGCGGCGGCGGCGTGATCGCGTACACGGGTTCGCTCAGCGCATACGTGTACAGCCCGATGCACTCGGTGTACACCGGGACAAAGGGTGGGTTGAACAACTTCGTGCACTCGGTGCGACGCGAGCTTGCTCGCGAGGCCGGGTGCGGGGACATCCAGCTCACGGTCATCCATCCGAATATGACGCGGACCGGGCTGGTCGCGGCGGACCTGTTCGACGAGGTCCGCAAGACATACTGGCTGCAGACGCCGCACCAGGTGGCGCACGCGTTTCTTCAGGGTGTGGCGGATGGTCGCAGGGAGGTCTTTGTCGAGCTGACCGACCACGGGTTCGTGTGGGGCGAGCGGCTGATGCCGTCGTTCGTCGACCTGCTGTTCGAGAAGGGCGTCTCGGACGAGATGCTGGACAAGGCGGAGGCTGCGATTCCCGAGTCGAAGTTGCGGAAGCAGATCTCCTGAGGTCAGTTCACGCAAAGGCGCAAAGGAAACAAGACGCCACGTGATTACTTTGTGTCTTGTTTCCTTTGCGCCTTTGCGTTAGCCCGGCTTTGCGTGAACTGCGCCTATGCGTGAACTCTTAAGGCCCCTGCCGCCCAAGCCAGTCCCGCAAATCGACCATGCTCTGCTGGCTGATCGTTATCGTCCCCGTGTCCGGCCGGTGCAGATCGACGATCAGCATCATGACGAGCGCGACGAGCAGGCAGGCGAGCGTCGTTGCGACGACGTTCCGGTTGTCGCCGAGCCCCGCCGAGAAGCCTGTCAGGAGCATCGCGAGAAGCGCAACGACAAGCCCAACCATGAAGATGCTCGTGGGGACGCGCGCGCGAAACGCGGCGACGCGCTCGCCATGCACGTCGATGACGTCATTGAGCGCCTGCAGGAAGATGCTGGTCAGGACGGGATTCTGGCCGGTTGCGGCCACTTCACCGCCGGCCGCCCACATCCGGTTCTGCTCCTGCTCCATTTCATCCAGAAGCTTTGTCGTCTTGCCCGCATCCGACAGGCTCACGGCGATTTCGAGCTTTGCATCGATGTAGCGGCGAAACAGATTTCCGAGCTCGGTGCGCTGCGGCTCGGGGAGCAACCTCGACCTCAGATACGCCGTGCCGATTGCGTTGGCCTCCTTGACGACGAGCTCGCGGCGCGCTTCGTACCGGCTGGCCGACATGGCGAACGTGAACCCAAGCAGCAGCGCGAGCAGTCCAAGCACCGATCCGAGCAGTGTGCCGATGTCGGCTGGCTTGTGGTCGCCTTCCCGCTTCCGCGCGAATATGCCGAGCCGATTCCCGGCCTCCGCCGAGGCCAGCAGCAACGCGGTAATGGCCACAAAGACGGCCCATATTGGCAAGGTCCGAAGAATGTCGTTCATCTCTTTGTAACTCCTTGAGCGTCGAAAGAACCTGTCCCATGTTCGACCGCGTTACTGCTTGCCTGCCGCCTGAACGGCTGCCTTTCGCCCTGCCTGGATCTCCTGAACGAGCTTGTACGCCGTGTAGTACTTGTAGATGTTGCTGACATAGTTGACCGTCTCGTTTCCGATCCTGTCAGCAACGATCACCTCGACATTCTGAAACCAGACGTTCGGGTCGAGCCCGCGGTCCGCGGCCTCCTTGCGCATCGCAGGGAAGCGCGCTGGCCCGGCGTTGTACGCCGCGAACGCGAAGAGCTGTTTGTTCAACGCGTCCATCGGGTCGTCCTTGAAGTAATGGTCGACCATGAAGCGGAGATACTTCACGCCCGCGCGCACGTTCGCGTCGGGGTCCGTTTCGACGCCCTGAATGCCGACCTCGGGCGACGCCGCGGTGCTCGGCTTGATCTGCATGACGCCGACGGCGCCCGCCGGACTGCGCACGCCCTGATCGAGCCCCGACTCCTGGTAGGCCTGCGCGCCGATGAGCAGCCAGTCGAATCCCGCCTCTCCGGCACGCTTCTTGAAGATTCCGACGAGCCGGTTGAACTTCTGCATCTCCTCCTGGGACGTCGCGTTCTTGACCCACTTGTTGTCCTGCAGATACCGCTTGATGATTGTGTTTCCGAACGCGGTGCCGACTCCGTGGTCCTTGATGAACGAGTCGAGCACCTGCCGCAGCTTGGGCGAGTCCTTTCGGATCGCCCACGCGACCGTGCCCCCGGTATGGATCGCAACGTCCTTGTGGACGACGATCCCCGGAAGAACGTCGGACCAGAGCGACGCGACATGCGAGTCGACGATGGTCATCGGGAGAAGACCGGCGCTCACCATTTCGAGGACGTCCTCGGTCTCGAGCTGTTCGTCGACCGTGTGGATGTTGACGGGCGCCTTGCCCTGCTGGCTCAACTGGTCGTTGAGCGCCGACAGGTGCTCGAAGAAGCTGCTCGACTTGCGGACATAGACATCCTTTCCGCTGAGGTCGTCGATCGACGTGACGGCCGGCGACTCGGGTCCCGTCACAACGAGTTCGCTGATGTCGGAGATCACGGGGTTCGTGAAGTCGACGACCTTCTCACGGTCGGGTGTGACCGTCAGGTTCGCCAGCGCCACGTCGCCCTGTCCGTCGGCCAGCATCTGCAGAATCTTGTCGCGGCGGGCCGGAATGAGAACGACGATCACCTTGAGCGTCTTGTTTCCAAGCTGTTTGTTGACCACCTGCTCGAATTCGCGCATCGCCTCGAACGAGGTGCCGTGCTGGCTTCCCTTGTCGATGAAATAGTTCGTCTTGTTGTAGACGACGAGCGCCCGGATGATCCGGCGCTCCGTCATGCCGTCATAGTCTCCGGTCCACTTGGCGCCCGCCGCAGCCTCGGCGCCCTGGCGGGCGTCGTCAGACTCGGCGACAAGAACCTGGGAGTCGGGCGATTCGCCGGGTGTCGCCTGCGGTGTCTGCCTGGAGCAGGCGACGGCGACCAGACACGCGAGGGTGAGCGTAAGCAGTCGTTTCACGCCAGAAGTCCTCTTGAAATGAAGGGATGTGTCGAAACCCAGGACCGCCGCGCCCCGGGGTCTTGACCGCGCTTGCTAGAATCCGCGCGAGATGGAGAAGTAGAACGCCGTCTTCTCGTTGCTCTGGGCGAGCTCGATACGAACGGCGACGTCCTTAGAGTACCGGTACTGCACCCCGCCGCCGAAGCCGAATCGCCAGTTTCGTCCGCGCAGCTCGTCGTTCTCGAGCACGGTCGGGTTTGTCGTCGAACGGTTGTCGCCCCACACCGCGCCCGAATCGTTGAAGGCGAAGACGTCGACGCCCTTCGTCTCTTCCTGTGCCCAGACTGTCCGTCGCAACTCCGCAGAAAACAGCACCGCGCTGTTGCCGCGGAAGCGGTACGTGTTGAACCCGCGCAGGTGGCGGCGCCCGCCGAGGTACGCCATGTCGTAGAACGGAATCTGGCTGCCTCCCTTGGGATCCTGCACGTCGACGGTTCCGCGCACAGCGAACGATGTCCTGTCGCCGCCGAGCGGCACGTAGGCACGACCGTCGACTTCTGCAACGAGCCATCCAAAATCCGAGAACGTGTTCGCCTTGTCGAGTCCGTCCGCCGTCCCGAGGCGGCCAAAGAGGTACGCTCCGCGCGTCAGGCCGCGGCTGTCGTCGCGTGCGTCGTACTCGACGCCGACGCCGTACTCGAGGATCCTCGACCCGCCGTCGAGCCCCGGGGCGAACAGCGTCACGGGCACAACCGAGGGACTGCCCGAGAAGACGGCGGTCGTCGACGGATAGTCGTTGCTCTGGCCCGCGTAAATCGACGTGTTCGCGATAGTGGCGTAGACGCCGGCCGTCAGACGGCCGACGAAGTCGCGATAGATCGCCGCGCCGTAGGTGCGCGACTCGCGATCGTAGTCCGTGCGATCCGACTCGGACGTGCGCGGACCGATGCCAAAGAAGTTGTCCTCGGTCCGACGCAGATAGTCGAACGTCACACGCGCGTGCGTCTTCTCGTCGCCGATCTTTGGAAAGTACGCGCCGAGCTCGAACCTGCGGTAGAGCTTGAACGATACGATCGCGGTGCCGGTCAACTCGACCCACTTGATACTGTCGGCCGTGGTCAGCTCGACGCCGAGGCCGATGTGCGCTCCCTGTTCGAGCCCTCCGAACACCGCGTTCACGTGTTTCAGTCCAAAGTTGATGATCGTCCGGTCCTCGCGCGCCGGCACGTACGTTCCGTGATTCGTGAACGTGATCTTCCGCGATCCGACGTTCACGCTGCCGGACGGACCCTGTCCGGGAGACGGTGCGGGCGGCGGCGCGACGAGAATTCCGTCCCAGAAAGACATCACTGCATCGGTTCGTGCGGCACCGTTCGTTTCTGACGTGGCTGCCGAATCACTCGCCGGCTGGTTCGCGCGGACGGACGACACCCCGACAAAAACAGCGCAGCTCGCGAGGAGGCACGCAGCGAGCGGTGCGCGTCCCGTCACGCGACCATCCCGCCAAGCGCCTCGTCGAGCCGGGCAATCTCGTCCATCGTGTTGTAGTGCACCAGGCTGATGCGCACGGCGCCGCCATTGGCCTCGAGGCCGATCCGCGTCATCGGCTCGAGCGCGTAGTAGTTGCCGTGCCAGACGTTGATGCCTTCGGATGCGAGCCGTTCGGCCGCCTGCCTCGGTGTCATTCCGGCGACCGTCACGGAAAACGTCGGCACGCGTTCGGCAAGCCGCTCGAGGTCCGTGATCCCGAATACCCGCACGTGCTCGTGTCCAGCGAACACGTCGAGAAGCTGCGCGCTCAACGTTCGCTCATACACCGAGATCTCGGTCATCGCGCGGACATACCGCTCGCGGCGCGAGCCGCCTTCGCCCGCGAGCCAGTCAAGGTAGTCGAGCGCTCCGTGGACACCCGCGATGCCCTCGTGGTTGAGCGTGCCGACCTCGAACTTGTCCGGAATCCGCGCGGGAACCGTTCTGAGGTGGTACGCGCGAACGCGGTCCAGGAGTTCTCGCCGGCCCCAGATGATGCCGACGTGCGGGCCAAAGAACTTGTAGGCCGAACACACGAGCACGTCGCAGCCAAGATCCTCGACGTCGATCACGCCGTGCGGGCCGAAATGCACGGCATCGACGAAGCACAGCGCCCCGGCGGCGTGCGCCATCTCGGCGATCCGGCGAACCGGGTTCACCGTGCCGAACCCGTTCGACGCGAGTCCCACCGCGACGAGCCGCGTGCGGTCGTTGAGCTGCTCCGCAAGGCTGTCGAGATCGATGGTCGCGTCGTCCGGATGAATGTCGGCGAAGCGGACTCGGACGCCGCGTTCCTCGAGCGCGACCCACGGGCTGACGTTGGCCTCGTGCTCGAGCCGCGTCGTGACGATCTCGTCTCCCGCGACGAGGTCGCGCCCGAACGCGCGCGCAAAGAACTGTGTGAGCGTCGTCATGTTGGCGCCAAACGCCACTTCGCCCGGATCCTCGGCGCCGAGAAACTCGGCCATCGCCGCACGGCTCTCGGCGAGCATCGCGTCTGTCCGGATCGATGTCGAAAACACGCCGCCGCTGTTCGCGTTGTACTCGCACAGATACTCGACGATCCGATCGATCGACCGCAGCGGCACCTGCGTTCCCGCGGCGTTGTCAAAAAAGATGGTCGCTGGCCGGCCCGCGCGCGGGGCGAGCGCCGGGAACTCGGCACGGACGAGCTCGACGTGTTTCATCGGTGTTTCCTGGGCTGCGAACGGTCTCGATTTACATCTTTTTACAGGTACATACACGCGCCGACCGGCCAAACGTCACCTACTCGCAACCGTGGAGGTTACGGGTGTCCGGCCATATACAATCCGGGAGTCTTTTCGGCGTGCGTGCCGGACATTATCTCCGGGTTGCCAACCTGGTCAACTTTCGTGAATCCTTTTGGCCGAGAACCCGTTATACATGCGTCTTTGCGGGCGGCCCCGCCGATCCGGGCGGTGATGTGAACAGGACGACAGAGACCTGACAATGCAGCTCGAGCCGAACACAAGAGTTGGTCCCTACGAGATCCTTTCGGTTCTCGGTGCGGGTGGCATGGGCGAGGTCTACCGGGCGCGCGACGAACGGCTCGGACGCGACGTCGCCATCAAGATCCTGCCGCCGTCGTGCGCCGGCAGCGAAGACCGCCTCGCGCGGTTCGAACAGGAGGCAAAGGCCGCCGGGATCCTGAGCCACCCGAACATCGTCGCCGTCTTCGACATCGGCACGCACGACGGATCGCCATACGTGGTCTCGGAGCTCCTCGAGGGCGAGACGCTGCGCGAGAAGCTGCGATCGGGTCCGCTCTCGCCCCGAAAGGCGATCGACCTCGGGCTGCAGATGGCCAAGGGTCTCGCCGCCGCGCACGAGAAGGGCATCATCCATCGCGACATCAAGCCCGAGAACCTGTTTGTCACAAAGGACGGCCGCGTCAAGATCCTCGACTTTGGCCTGGCAAAGGTCACGGCCGAGCTCGACCTGAACGGTGTCGACAGCACGGTCGCGACGCTCAGGGCGCCGACAAATCCCGGGGTTGTCATGGGCACCGTGGGCTACATGTCGCCCGAGCAGGTGCGCGGAATCGGCGTCGATCACCGGTCGGACATCTTCAGCTTTGGCGCGGTGCTGTACGAGATGCTCACCGGAACGAAGGCATTCAAGGGCGACTCCGCCGTCGAAGTGCTGAACTCGATCCTGAAGGACGAGCCGCCCGAGCTCGTGAGCGTCTCGGGCGCGGTGCCGTACGGGCTCGATCGCATCGTCCGCCACTGTCTCGAGAAGCACCCCGAGACGCGATTCCAGTCTGCGTCGGATCTCGCGTTCGATCTCGAGGCGCAGTCTCTCTACTCGGGTCCGATGATGAGCTCGAGCGGCATCCGGCCGCTCCGATTCAAGAAGCGATGGCTGATCGCGGCGGTCGCGCTCGTGGTGATCGCGGCGCTCGCGACGAGCGCGTGGTTCTACCGCGACGCCATCCTGCCCGCCGCGACGCCCACGCCGATGTACAGCCAGCTGACCTACAGAAAGGGCGCGGTGCATACGGCGCGGTTTGCGCCCGACGGCGAAACGATCATCTACAGCGCGGCGTGGGAGGGCCGGCAGTCCGATGTCTACCTCGTGCGGCCCGGCAATCCCGAATCGCGTTCGCTGAACCTGCCCGACACGTACGTGCTCGCCGTGTCCAAGACGGGCGAGATGGCTGTGCTCAACAAGGAGACTTTGTCGCGCGTCGCATTCACGGGCGGCGCGCCGCGTGCAGTGCTCGAGAATGTCTACGGCGCCGACTGGTCGCCGGAGCGTGACGACCTTGCCGTCGTGCGTTACCTCGAGGGCCGCCACCGGCTCGAATATCCTATCGGCAAGGTTCTCGTCGAGACGGAGAGCGCGCTGGCGTCGCCGCGGTTCTCGCCGGACGGAAAGCACATCGCGATCTTCAAGCACCCGATTCTCGGCGACGATCGCGGATTGGTGATGATCGTCGACCTCGACGGTTCGCAGCG
>JBGAKX010000146.1:0-10756 GCA_044224215.1 Blastocatellia bacterium | reverse complement strand
CTGCGATTGCCGGTCGAGAAGCTCGGCGACCGCGGCGTTTCCAGCCGCCACCGCGCCGTCCGGCGTCGCGGCCGTCGCAGTGATGCGGACGAGTGTCGGGTGCTCGAGGCGGCCCTGACCGCCGGTCAACGCCTCGGCACTCACCGCGCCTGCCGTTGCCCCGCCGCGCGCACGCGCCGCAGCCTGAAACCCCGGGCTATTGACCGTCTGCGCGATCGCAAACGCATCCTCGAGCTCGGCGCCCATCACGCGACCGACCTCGACGAGCGCGGTCGTCGTGTACCGCGGCGGCCCGAGCAGCGTGTAGCCCGCGGCAAGCGCCGCACACACGACTCCACCACCAAGAATGAGCCATTTGCGCCGCAGGACGGCCGCAATACTCGCGTCGAGTTCGATTCTGTCCGTCACAAGAGCGGCGAGTTTAGCACAAGTCGCCGGTGGTTTTGCCCCGGGCGAATGCGCCGGACGGACCGCGTTCGCAGTCAGCGGGGCGGTTCGGGGCGAGAGTCAGCCGCGGGAACCGGCCCGCCGTGGAGCAGCAGCCGCCGGACCTCGAGGACCTCGTCGGGCGCGAGTGGCACGTCGATTCGCCACATCGAGCCGAGCGTCACGGCGCGCGCCGTGTATCTGACCCAGCCGTGGTCGACAATCGCCAGATGCCGCGACGGCACCGTGAAGTACAACCCGCGCACCTCGAACCACACGTGGAACGAGCGACCGTCGTTGAAGGGGACTGCGAGGACGTTCCGGATGCGGGACGGGACGATCGGGCTTCCGCGCAGCGGAATGTTCTGCAGACCTTCCGAATCGAGATCCCTGACGCCGATCGCGCCCCACGGTTCCCCGAGCTCCGCGATCTGGTAGATGCCGTTCGCATCACGGTTGAGGCTCGTTCCCCACGCCGTGCCTGACGCCGTGTTGTCGAACGGAATCGGAGGCGGCACGGTTCGCCCGCCGTTGATCCACAGGAAGATCGCGACCGTCAGCGCGACCGTTCCGGCCAGGGTCGCGAGGACCGATGCCACGACGATCGGGTTCCGCAATCTGCCCATCACGGCTCCCCCCAGTAGGCCTCCGCCTCTTCGATTGCGTTCTCGGAGGCGATTCCGGCGAGCAGCTCGCGGGCACGGCGCCGGACCGTCGGATCGGGCGACTGAAGGAGCCGCAGCTGTTCATTCCGAAAGTCGGCCAGCCGGCGCGGGCGGTCCGGCGCCGTGAAGAACCTCTCGAGAAACCGATTGCTGTCGATGCGAGCGGTGTAGTCCGCCAATGCGCTCAGCTTTCGGCACGCGCCGACCGTGGCGCCGATCGTGTTGAGCAGGTCGATGACGAGAAACCCGGGTACCGGGACCGGTCCGTGCATCGTGGGAGGAACCATCTGCCCCGACTCGCCTTCCCCGGCCAACTCCGGAGGGAGCGGCGGATCCTCGAATCGCGGGCCGATCGCCGTAGCACGCGTTCGCGCCGTCTCGTCGTCCCCGGGCGCCGGCGGTGCGATCGGCACGCCGAGGCGGCCGAGTCTCTGATCCCGCGTCACGGTCAGGTATCTCGAGACCCGAAGGCGGTGCATCGCCTCGTCGAGCTTGCCGATGCTCGCGTAGAGCTTCGTCGCCTCGAAGTTGATCTCGGACGCGCGCTTGCGCCCCGAAATGTCGGTGGCGAGCGTCATCTTGCGCGCAAGGTGCACCGCCCTCGCCACCGACCGTTCCACGCCGCGCGGGTCGCGCTGGCGCTCGCACAGCCTGGCGAACGCGAGGTGCGCGTCGGGATTGTCCGCGAGCGCACCGTTCGCGATCGACACGCGAAGCGCCGCGAGCATGTCCCGTGTCGGCGCGACATACGGCCCGGGAGACGGATCGAGCAACCTCGCGATCTCGTCGCGAGCCGCCGCGCGCGTGGCGGCGTCAGACGACGCGAGCCTCGCCTCGATTCCCGAGATCCATTCGTCGACGAACGGATCGGGAGTGGGTTGTGGTGTTCGGACGGGA
Source organism: Blastocatellia bacterium (assembly GCA_044224215.1). GTDB lineage: Bacteria > Acidobacteriota > Blastocatellia > UBA7656 > JADIYM01 > DAOMFM01. The sequence goes on along the minus strand of JBGAKX010000146.1, from coordinate 8,768 downwards.
TGGGTACCGGCAGCGGGAAGTTTCATGCGTCACGGGCTCCTCGATTCGATCAGTCGTGACATGATCGAAGCGAGAAGCCCGTGGTTGCGTCGGACGCGGTTACAGCGACTTCAGGAACGTCTGAATCTGGTTTCGCTGGGTTGTTGAAAGGAACCTGTACGAGAAGGCGACGAAGACGGCTTCGTTGCTGTGCCTCAGCACGGCTTCATTGATCGTCAAGGACAGCCCGTCGTGCATGAACCGCCCGCGAGTCCGCAGTCCCCACAGCGGCGACGTCCGGACCTTGTTGCGGGCCGACGGGAATCCCTGGACGATGCCGTCGCCCGTGCCTACGTCGTGCAGCGCGAAATCGCTGTAGGGATGGATGATCTTGTCGCCGAGGGCGATCGGCACCGTGAACATCCCTCCGTTCAGCACCGTTCCCGCAGGCGCTGTCGTGATCGACGTCGTATGGCAGATCGCGCAGCCGATCTGGTTGAAGATCACCGCACCCGCCTGTGCATCAGGCGTCGCGGCGAGCACCGCGTCGCGAGGCGGCGCCTTCGTGCTGCGCATGAAGTCCGTGAAGGCCTCGAGGTCGTCATTGTCTGCGTCGTCCGGATCGTTCGGCAGCGGATCGAAATCCGTGATCGGACGTCCGTTCGACGTGTTTTCGACCGGGAACATTGGCGTCGTGATGCCCATCTCGTTGACATACGCGTCGCCCGAGAACGAGAACAGACTCGCCTGCTGGTCCTTCCATCCAAAGCGGCCGATACGAGTCGCCCCGGGCGACTCAAAGATGCCGACCGTTACGAGCTGACCTCGAATGACGCCGCCCGATTGTAGCGGCTGCAGGTTTGCGATGTTGATCAACGTCTGGTCGGCGATCGACTCGACGAATCCGAGCCCGAGCACCGACGGTGACGCACGGAACGTCCGCACGTTGTACTCGTCGCCGATTCGTTCCTGGATCGCCGCGTTGATCGCGCGGCTGTGAATCAGCGAGCCGCCGACGTGATCGGTGAACACGCCGTTTGCGAACTTGCCGGCGCGCACCTCGAGCACCTGGCTGTTCCCCCCGGTCACGGGGTTCTGGTGGCATTCGGTGCAGGAGAGTGCGTTGTAGACGGGCCCGATTCCATCCGCGATCGATTCGGTGTCCTCGAATGTCTCTCGAACGGCGTCGAACGTGGCCTGATCCAGAACGCCGTTGGTGAGGTTGTCAAAGCCCGTCGGGGCCTCGGTTGCGGTTTCGGTGCTCGTGACTTCCGCACGAGCAAGGGTCTGATCTGGCGGGAGTCCCAGGCACGCAAGTGCCAGGATGCACGCCAGCGTGCACAGCTTCAGCAATCTCATGGTTCGTAACTCCTAGTAGGGAGGGGGAGGGACCATGGTGTTGAGGGGACCTGCTCGCAAAGGGGGAGGGGACTGCTTCTACGGGAGGAGGCTGACTGGGAGTGCGCGGGTGCGCACAACGCTTCTAGCACCATCGGTGGTCGCGATCAAGGCGGGCCGGGAAACACGCCGGCGCATGACGCAGAGCCGATCCCGTAAGGGATCGGGGGAACTCCGCGGATCGCGCGACGGTTCGAGGCTGGAACCGGATCCCTTCAGGGTCCGACCGAGCATGTGAGGTCTACTTCGAAGCACCCCGAAGGGGTGCCGGAGAATAGCCGGGGGTCAAGGAGCGCGTAGCGCGACGACGACCCCCGGTTTGAGCGAAGGTCGGTAGCCGACCCTGAAGGGGTCGGCCGGCGCGGCGCACCAGGCCCGACCACTCGAGGTCGGAACCGGACCCCTTCAGGGTCCTACCGAACTTGGCGCCGTTCCGGGGGTCGTCGTCGCTTTGCTCCTCGACCCCCGGCTATTGTGGCGCACCCCTTCGGGGTGCTCGTATCGCTTCCGAGCCTCGAGATCACCCCGATCGCTCAAAGGCACTGCAGCGCCGATCCCGTCAGGGATCGGGGGAACCGCAGGTCGCACGCGTCGTCAGGCTCCACCGATCGCTCACGCGATCGGCTCTGCATTAAGAACTTACGTCCCCGCCTTGGCCTGCTGATTTGCAAAACTGCGTCGCATCATCTCGCCCGCCATCTGCTTCGATAGCTCCAGCCGCACCGACACGCGGTTGCCCGATGACGAGATCTGCGTGTTTTCGAGCAACTGCGTCTGGTCCGGATTCGCCATCGTCTTGCGCGCAAGAAACTTCATACCCTGAAGCTGCAAGGCCATCATGTTTGTCACGCTCGGATCGTCGGCAAACCCAACGGCTACAAGCGCCGCCGTTGTCGGCGTCTTCTCGAACGACATCGACAGCGAACTGAGCTCGGACAGCGGCGCAAGTGCGTGCATGTCGCTCAGCTCACGGAAGAGGTTCAACGCCGTCTCGTCGATCAGCGGATCGCCCGACGAACGCGCGATCTGTATGTTGCCAAGCGAACCGTCTGGCAGCGCCTTGCACGAGACCGTGACGGTGAACGAGGTGACCGTCAGACGGCCCTGTTCGTACGCCGCGTAGATCTGCTGTATGTGCGGCTTCAGCGAGCGCGTGTTGATCTTGCCGAACTTGGTGGGGTCGACCGTGGCGGTCGTGCCGCCGGGCTTCGTTTCGTCGTCCTTGCCCTTGTCGTCCGTCTTCTTGTCGTCGGCCTTCTCGGCCTTGCCGTCATCCCGCTTGCGCTCGGGCTCGGGCTTCTTCTCGGGCGGTTGGACGATTGCAAAGAAACCCTTCGGAAGGATGAGAGGCTTGGTGCGGTCGATCATCGCGACCTTGTAATGTGCTTCTTCGCCCGTATCCTCGAACGAGATCGACCCGAACTTGAGCGTGAGCCCCCACAGGTACGTCGCAACAAACACTGTCATGACCAGCGCATGCGCCGCGACCGAGCCGGCAAGAATCCACCGGAATCGCGATGGCCTCGGCTCGTCGATGCCGCCGTGGTCGAGGATGCTATACAGACCGCTCATGTGCACCGTTCAGACGCCGGAATTCCGGCGCACGTTGCATGTTACTCCGTTCACTGGGCTTCAACCAGCAGCTTTCCGGCCCGCCTCGCGAGCCGCTGTGGCACAATCCCTGCCGTGGAGAACGCCACCGACAGCCAACCACTGACACGCTTTGACGACCGGGTGGACGACTGGCGATTCGAACCGCACCCGATCGCGCCGGGCGGCCACCTGCAGACGATCCTTGGATCGCTGTGGAGGCGTACCTACTCGCCGGCGGTCGTCAACGCAACCGAGCAGTTGATCGACATCGAACCCGGGACCCAGGTCCTCGTGCGGTGTTCGTGGCACCCGGACCGCAAGGGACGCCCGACCGCCCTCATCGTCCACGGGCTCGAGGGCTCGGACGCCTCGTGCTACATGATGGGGACGGCCGACAAGGCGTACGCGGCCGGCTGGAACGCCGTGCGGTTGAACCTGAGGAATTGCGGCGGCACCGAGAGCCTCTCGCCGACGCTCTACAACTCGGGTATGAGCGGCGACGTCACGGCCGTCCTGAGGCATCTTGTCGCAGTCGAAGGCGCGGAACAGGTCGGCGTCGTCGGGTTCTCGCTCGGCGGCAACCTCGTCCTCAAGATGGCGGGCGAGCTCGGCCGTTCGGCGCTCGACGATCGCCATCGCATTGCGGCCGTTGTCGCAGTCTCGCCCGCGGTCGATCTGTCTGCCGCGGCGGCCAGGCTCGAGGACTTCGAAAACTGGCTCTATCACGTCCGGTTCGTCCGCAGCCTCCACCAGCGGCTGCGCGAAAAGCACCGCCACTTCCCGGACCTCTACGACCTGACGAAACTGCGCGGGAGCTACACGATTCGCGACTACGACACGAAATACATCGCGCCGATGTTCGGATTCCTGGACGCCGAGGACTACTACGAGCGCGCGAGCTCGCGGCACGTGCTGGGCGATATCGCCGTTCCGGCGCTCCTTCTGCACGCCGACGACGACCCGTTCATCCCGCTCACGACACGTGTCCGGAGCGCGGCCGCACCAAATCCGAACGTCCGAATCGTGACGGTGGCGAGCGGCGGACACGTGGGATTTGTCGCGGCGACCGAGCCGTCGCAACGGGCCGGCGAAGACCGCCACTGGGCCGAAAACCGCTGCATCGAGTTTCTGCAACTTATGGTATATGATCGGCGAACTCCGGCTGGCTGAATCCATCGCGAACGGTCGGTCCGTAGTACCATCCGATGCTCGAGAACACAGTCGTTTGTACGGCGCGACGCATCGTCCACACCACAGGAACGCGAGCGGCCGAGATCTGCGGAGATGATCCGTCCAGAGCGTTCATCCATACGTAGGGGAGGAATCCATGAAGACTGACGATACCTTTGAAGGTCTCACTGACGAGCTGATCCAGGTTGGAGAGTTGCTGCGCGGTCGCCGCGGTTTCATCAAGGCGGGCATGATCACGGGCGCGGCATCGGCGTTCGCGATGATGGCGGCGAACGGCGTTCTGGCCGCCGACAAGAAAAAGGACAAGAAGGGAGGGAAGGGCGGCGGCGACGTGGCCCTGCTCAACACGGCGCTTGGCCTCGAGTACCAGGCCATCTACGCATACACGGTCGCCGCAAGCACCGGGCTCCTTTCGGACGCCGTGAAGCCGGTCGCGCTGCTGTTCCAGTCGCAGCACGCCGAGCACGCCGACCTCGAAGCGACGACGATCAAGAAACTCGGGGGCACGCCTGTCGCCAAGCAGGAGAAGTACGACCTCGGCGACCTGTCGGGCATCAAGAGCGAAGCCGACCTCCTCGGGTTTGCGCTCGGCCTGGAGGCTCAGGCGGCGAACACGTACCTCAGCGTCACGGGCAAGTTCACCGACACGGCGCTGATCCCCGTCGTCGCCGGCATCGGCGCGAACGAGGCGCAGCACGCCGCGCTGCTCAGGTATGTCCTCAAGCAGAACCCGGTTCCCAAGGCCGTCGTCGGCTAGCAACCACCATTCAGCGGATACAGGCCGGCAGCCCGGACGATCGTCATTCTTGGCTGCCGGCTTTTCCGTTCACGAGGAGTCACGATGTCAAAACGGTTAATCAGTTCGCTCTTCGCGGCTTCGGCGATCGCGCTGGCCGCACTCACCACCGGGAATGCGGCGACGGCGGGCGACGCCGCGGCCGGAAAGGCGCTCTTTGGCGAGAAGTGCGCCTCGTGCCACAGCGCCACGTCAAAGACCGCAAAGGTCGGACCGGGGCTGCAGGGGCTCTACAAGGGCAAGATGCCCGCGTCGGGCAAGCCGGTGACGGACGCGAACGTCCGCAACCAGATCCTGAACGGCAGCGGCTTCATGCCGGGATTCAAGGGCTCGCTCAGCGACGAGCAGATCGACAACATCATCGCCTACCTGCACACGATCTGAGGTTATTCGCCGATCCAGCCCCGGATCACCTGGACCAGCCGGTCGGCCTGAACGCCGATCGTGCCCGCGTCCGGGCCCTCGATCATCACACGGGCGAGGTTCTCGGTTCCGGAATACCTCAGCAGCAGGCGACCGTTGCCCTCGAGCTCGCGCGCGACATCGGCCGATGCTGCCGCGAGCTCGGGCAGCTCGTCGAACGGCCGCTTCTCCCGAACTCGAACATTTACAAGCACTTGTGGGAACCGTGGCATTCGGCCGGCGAGCGTAGACAGCGTTGCATCGGCGCGTCTGAGTGCAAACAGCAGCTCGACGGCAGTGATGATCCCGTCGCCGGCGAGCGAAATCCTGGGGAAGATCACGTGGCCGGACTGCTCGCCACCGAGCGACGCGCCGGTCCGGCGCAGCTCCTCGAGGACGTACTTGTCTCCGACGGGCGTGCGCACGAGACTAATTCCGTGCTCGCGGAGCGACACTTCCAGGCCCATGTTGCTCATGACCGTCGCGACAACGAGATTCGCTTCAAGCTCGCCGCGCGCAGCCAGGTCGAGCGCGAGCACGTGCATGATACGGTCACCGTCGACAGGATTCCCTTTGTCGTCAACAAATAGAGCTCTGTCGGCGTCTCCGTCGAACGCGACGCCGAGGTCGGCACCGGTTGCGGCAACGTGCGCAGCGAGCCCCTCGAGGTGCAGCGATCCGCAGTCACGGTTGATGTTGCGACCGTCCGGCTCGACGCCGATGGCGTGCACAGTGGCGCCAAGCTCGCGAAAGAGCCGCGGCGCGAGTGTGTATGCCGCGCCGTTGGCGCAGTCGACGGCGAGCGAAAGTCCCGCGAGGTCGAGTCCCCGGGCCACGTCATCCCTCAGATACTCGTAGTACTGCTCGGTGTGCGACGGCATCTCGTGGATCGGCTCGATCGTCCCGACGGGTCCGAGAAGACCCGGAACCAACCGTTCGACCGCAGACTCGGCATCCTCATCGAGTTTGGCGCCATTCGGCGCGAACACCTTTATCCCGTTGTCCTGGAAAGGGTTATGGGATGCCGAGACGACGACGCCGGCGTCGTATCCCTCGAGCCGCGTGATGGCCGCGACGCCCGGCGTCGTGATGACGCCCGACGCGTCGAGCGTGCCTCCCGCGGCGCGGACTCCGGATGCGAGCGCGCTTTCGACCTGCGGACCCGACTCGCGCGTGTCTCGACCCACGACGATCCGCGGCGGCCGTCCGAGACGTTCCGTGAGCACCATCGTCAACGCCTGGCCGACTGCGCGAATGGTCGCGTCGTCGAGTGGCGGTTCCCCCGCACGGCCCCTTATCCCGTCCGTTCCAAACAGTTCGCTGGCTGACATGGCGGCGGATTCTACCACGTGCGCCTGTGACCTCTCCGGTCCGAACGGCACAAAAATCTGGCCACTCTCTCCATAATGCTGCTAGACTCCACGGCTGAAAAAAGCCGGTCTCTGACTTGTGTAGCGAAACAGTACGCTTCGCTGGTCCTGGGGTGAGACTCCCCGGGATCGATGCGCGACGTCAGAGGCGATCATTGACAACTCAATATGAGGTAAACGATGCGTCAGAGTGCGAAAAGCACCGATGAGAGTTCTGCCAGATTCCTGAAACCTTCAGCCCGTCTCCTTTTGCTGGGCATCTTCGTTTCGACACTTTGGGTCCTGACTGCCGGTGCGCAGCAGGGAGGCAGCGCTTCCACAGTTTTGTTACCGATTGCAAAATCCGAGACCATCCGGAACATTCGCGATGACGAATCCGACGACGCTGACACGATCGAGCCGATCCCAACGGCCACCGATACGGTCGCGAACGGCGTGAACGACACGCGGGTGAATACATCAACGTTTAGGGCGACAGCTTACTGTCTCAAGGGACAGACCGCGGCGGGCGTTTCCGTCAGACGGGGCATAATCGCCGCTGACCCGAAAGTTCTTCCACTCGGTTCCGTCGTCCGTATCCATGCCGGAGACTACTCCGGTATCTACACAGTTATGGATACAGGCGGGGCCATTCGGGGACAGCGAATCGACATCTATATTCCTACGCGAGCCGAGGCAGTCCGTTTTGGATCGCGCAAGGTCAAGGTCGAAGTCATTCGACGTGGCTGGGAACCCGACCAGGGCGAACCAACCACGATGTAGTCAACAGACTATCTGCAGTATCGCACCACACTTTCGGTGCACGTAAAGGCCGGGCGTTCTCAGCGCCCGGCCTTTGTGCGTTCGGGGCACTTTGCAGGGCCCGCGACGATGCTGGTTCCCACTTGACCATCGCTTGTATGCTGACGGCGTGCACACGCTCCTGCTCGCGATCGTCGGACTGATGGCCGCAACCGCCGTCGGCTGGATTGCCGTCATCATCTTCAACATCGTCAAGATGCGGGGCGTACCGCGGCTCGAACCCGAGTCCGCAGCGCTGTTTCCGTCCGACGCTCCGCTCGTGTCGATCCTCGTCCCCGCCCGCAACGAGGCATCGCGAATCCTCGAAGTCGCCATTCGATCGATTGCGAACCAGGACTATCCGAACTTCGAGATAATCGTCGTCGACGACCGGTCCACCGACGACACCTACGCGATCCTCGAATCAATCGCCAGCGCGGTCCCGCGCGTGCGCGCCATCCGCGGCACCAAGCTTCCCGCCGGCTGGGCCGGAAAGCCGTGGGCGCTCGAACAGGCGAAGAGGGCGTCGACAGGCACGTGGATTCTGGCGACGGACGCCGACGTGATCTTTGAACCGGCGGCGGTGCGAGCTGCCATGACCGTCGCGTTCCGCCGCAGGCTCGATGCCGTGACCCTCCTGCCAGATATCGGCACAGGGAATTTCTGGACGCGGATCGTGATGCCCGTCGCCGCGTGGATGATTGCCGTCGTGCTGCCTGTCGACAAGACGAACGATCCGTCATCACCCGTCGCGCTCGGATGCGGAGGGTTCTTTCTGATCCGGCGGTCGGTGCACGACGCCATCGGCGGGTACCTGGCGATTCGGGACCAGGTCATCGACGACGTCGCCACGGCGCGTGCGCTCAAGGCAGCCGGCCACGCGATGCGAGCCGAGGCCGGCCAGAACCTGCTCCATACGCCGATGTACGAGACGCTTGGCGAACTGTGGAACGGGTTTGCAAAGAACGCGTTCGCCGGCTCGGACCACAGCCTGCTGATCGTGGCGCGAAACGCGATCGCCAACCTGCTCGCGACGCAACTGCCGACCGCGATCGCCATCGCCGGCACGGCGCTGTGGTTCGGCGCGGGGCTCGTACAGGTTCGGCTGCTCGTGGTTGCCGCGCTCGCCGCCTACGTCGCGATGGTCGTCGCGTTCATCCCCGTCTACGCCGCGCTCGGACGCAGGCCGTACCTCGCCGTGTTTGCGGGTGTCGCGAACCTCGTGATGGTGCTGATCCTGCTGGACTCGACGTTTCGCG
>JBGAKX010000145.1:0-10777 GCA_044224215.1 Blastocatellia bacterium | reverse complement strand
GCAAAACGGCTTCTGCGGACCGGTTCGCGCATCGCGGGTCGCCTCGCGTCGGACTGGTACGCGGTGTACGTCGAAACGCCAAAGGAGGAACCGGGGCGCATCAGTCCACGTGACCACGCAGCGCTCTCCGAGAATGTCGCGGTTGCAAAGCAGCTTGGCGCGAGGGTCGTGCGGCTGAAGAACTCACGGGTAGTCGATGCGCTCGTGGAGTTCGCGCGGAACGAAGGGATCACGCACGTGATCTTTGGGCAGACGGCGCGGTCGCGGTGGGACATTCTGCTGCACGGGTCGATCGTCAACAGGTTCCTGAACGAGGTGCGCGACGCGACGGTGCACGTTGTGCCGTTGGGGGAGGCGCGCTCCGACGAACTGACACAGAGCTGAGGCCGGTAGGCCTCAGGCCCCAACTGGAGCTGACCTTCACGTTGGGGCCTGAGCGCTATCGCGCTCAGCTCAGATATTCGCGTTCGGGTTTCGACAGGACGACGCTGGTACCGGAGCTGACCATCACGTTGGGGCCTGAGCGCTACCGCGCTCAGCTCAGATATCCGCGCTCGGGTTTCAATAGGACAGCTCCGGCATGGGTTTGCGCGCGGTTGCACATTGTCGATGTGTGTGGGACAAATCGGCGCATGCGAATCCTGACGTCGGTCATTGTGGCGGGAATAGTGGCCTTCAGTGCGTGCACTGCCACGAACAGCCCGTCCGCAACAGACAGCCCGAGCGCGGCCATCGTTCGCGTCGCCGCCGCATCGGACCTGCAGTTCGCGCTCAAGGACGTCAACGCGGCATTCGCGCGGTCACATCCGGGGATCACCATCGAACCCCAGTTTGGCTCGTCCGGCAGCTTTTCATCGCAGATCGAGCAGGGCGCCCCGTTCGACGTCTTTCTCTCGGCCGACGTCGCGTACACTCGCAGGCTCGTCGACAAGCATCTTGCGGACGAAACATCCCTGTTCGTCTACGGCATCGGTCGCATTGTCGTCTGGGTGCCTCGGGACTCGCATCTCGACATCGAGACCAAGGGGCTGGCGGCGCTTGCGGACCCGGCGGTTCGCAAGGTCGCCATCGCCAATCCCGAGCACGCGCCGTACGGCCGCGCTGCCGAGGCGGCATTGAAGAGCGCCGGGCTGTACGAGGCCGTGAAGCCGAAGCTCGTTCTCGGAGAGAACGTGACGCAGGCAGCACAGTTCGTGCAGTCGGGCTCCGCAGACGCGGGAATCATCGCGCTCTCGATTGCCGAATCCCCGACCATGAAGGGGTCGGGGAGAGTCTGGGCCGTTCCCGTCGATGCGTATCCCACGCTCGAACAGGGTGGCGTCGTGCTCTCATCCGCCGCGAATCCGGCTGCTTCCAGGCTCTACGCTGACTTTCTGAAAGGGCCCGAAAGCAGGGAAATCCTGTCACGCTACGGCTTCACGAGCCCAGCGCCGTAAGCATGGACTGGCAGGCAATTCGTCTGAGCGTGGAACTCGCCGCGCTGACGGCGGCACTGTTGTTCGTCGCGGGACTCCCGCTCGCGTATTGGCTGGCGACGTCGCGACGTCGCTGGCGCTTTCTCGTCGAGGCCGTTGTCGCGCTCCCGCTCGTGCTGCCGCCGACGGTGCTGGGCTTCTACGTGCTGATCGGTCTCGGCCCGCACAGCCCCGTTGGCCGCGCCTACGAATCCGTTGCAGATCGACTGTTGCCGTTCTCGTTCGAAGGGCTGCTCGTCGCGTCGATCCTCTACAGCCTGCCGTTCACGGTGCAGCCGTTTGCCGCGGCGTTCGCCGCGGTCGACCCGCGTCTCACCGAGGCATCGTACTGTCTGGGCGTCTCGCGCCTGCGCACGTTTCTGCGCGTCGTGCTCCCGCTGTCGTGGCGCGGCGTCGTCGTGGGGCTGATCCTCAGCTTCACGCATACCATCGGCGAGTTCGGCGTCGTCCTCATGGTGGGCGGAAACATCCCGGGCGTGACGCGCACCGTGTCGATCTCGATCTATGACAGCGTGCAGTCGCTCGACTACGCGCGCGCGGGCACGACGTCGCTCTTCCTGGTCGTCGTATCGTTTCTCGCGCTGTCGCTCACGTACGCGTTGCAGCGCAAGGTGTGGTCGCCATGGCCGCAAAGCTGACCGCGCGCGTCGAGAAGCGGTTCGCGTCAGGGTTCGCGCTGTCTGCGGCCTTCGAGACCGAACCGACCGCGCAGGTGACCGTTCTGTTCGGTCCGTCGGGCTCGGGCAAGACGACCGTGCTGAGGTGTCTGGCGGGCCTCGATCATCCAGATCGGGGGGCGATCGCGTTCGGCGACGACACGTGGTTCGACTCTGAGCGTGCGATCGCAAAGCCGCCGCAAAAGCGAAGAATCGGCTACATGTTTCAGGAGCACGCGCTGTTTCCGCACCTTGCGGTCCGGGCGAACATCGCGTATGGCCTCGCCGGTCTTTCGCGCGCCGAGCGCGATTCGCGAGTTGCCGATCTCGCGGCGATCTTCGGCATCGGCGATCTGCTCGAACGCCAACCGCTGACGCTCTCGGGTGGCGAGCGCCAACGCGTTGCGCTCGCGCGATCGCTCGCGCCCCGCCCGCACGCGCTCCTGCTCGACGAGCCGCTCGCATCGCTCGACGTGCCTGCGCGCGAGCATCTGCGCGCCGAACTGCGGAGCCTCTTGCGACAGTTCGACGTCGCGGTGGTTCTCGTGACACACGATCGCGACGAGGCGCTTGCGATCGGCGACCGAATGGTGCTGATTGCACAAGGCCAGGTACAGCAGGCGGGACCAATCCAGGAGGTGTTCAGCCGGCCGGCGAATGTCGCGGTGGCGGCGATCGTCGGCGTTGAGACGGTCGCGGCGGGGACGATCCGCGACGTTGCGGACGGGATTGCAACGGTCAAGACGGGTTCGGCCGAGCTTGCGGCCGTGTGGAACGCAGGAGCCTCGAACGACGTGCTTGTGTGTATCCGCGCGGAGGACGTCACGGTCGAACGCGGGGTTCAGCCCGAGAGCAGCGCGCGAAATCGTCTTCACGGGCGCGTGGTGGACACCGCCGCGATCGGTCCGCTGGTTCGGGTGACCATTGACTGCGGGTTCGAATTGACGGCGCTGGTCACGAAACGCTCGTGCGAGGAGCTCGAGCTCACTCGCGGCGCCGAGGTTACGGCCGTTGTGAAGGCGCAGGCCGTGCACGTCATTCCGCGAACTTGAGGAGCGCAGCGCGGCTACGCCCGCGTGCTACAATCGGCCCGAGCTGGCGAACCCGCCGCGAACCGTGACGCGCCGGTCTGGAGGTCTGCGATGTACTGTCCCAAGTGCGGGAGAGAGGGATCTGAGACTCAGAATTTCTGCCGATCGTGCGGCGTCGACCTTCGCCGAGTCTCCAAGGCGCTCGATACCGAATTCGCGCCGGGCGAGCTCGAGACGTCCGTGAAGCTCGCCACCCGACGCGCGGTGCGTATCGCGACGATGGCATCCGCGGTCATGTTCGTCGGCATCGTGCTGGGCATCATCGGCAAGAAGATCACGCACGAGGACGTGCTCGTCGGCGTCGGGGCGATCATCGCGATCGCCGCGATGTTCACGATGGTCGTCCTGTTCATGCTCCGCGCGTTCACGAGCGCTTCCGCGAGCCGAAAACGTACCGCTACCGGTGCGCTCGACAGTGCAGACCGACCGGCGCTTCCAGGCGAGCGGTTCGCGATCCCGCTGTCGAGCGTGACCGAGGGAACCACGCGGAGCCTGGCCGCGGACCGCCGCAATCCGAGCGACGAGCTTCGGGCGTGACCACAAAATCGGACGCCGGCGACGGATCTCATGAGCTGGACCCGTACACCGGCGTCGGTGCCGACGAAACATGCTGAGCGCATCTCTGCGCCGTTTTGTCGCGCTCAGCGATGCTCCTCGTCGGTCTCCTGCGCTTCGCACTCGACGCACGTGAACGTGTTGTCCGATGCGTCGAATTCGAGCGCGCGTTCAAAGAAGCGATAGGTCTTCTCGTCGACAAAGAACGTGTCCCCGCACGTGCCGCAGATCACGGCGTAGCGGTTGATCCCGGTCGCGTGGCGTGACGGCGCGATACGGTCCGCCGCCTTGAAGTTCGTGTCGAGACTCTCACGTTGCGTTGGCATGGTGCCTCCTGTTCTCAGGCAGAATCTCTCCACCAATCAACACGTGTGAACTTGTTCTCGTGCGAGAAGCCGTAGTGAACTTCTCCTCCGTAGGCCTTCTCGAGCGCGTGCCCGAGCCGCTGCGCGAGATGTTCGGTCGTCGTTGCGACCGACAGGCCCTTTACCGGGTCGTACTCCCAGTGCGTGATACGCGCCATCGGGTTGTCGTCCGCGGCACGCAGGGCTTCGTTTCGGAGCAGTCTCCGAATCTCTTCGAGATGCTCCTCCGTGAATGTGCCCGTGATCGTGACGAATCCGCGCGGCAAACCCGCGACCTCCTGCCGGCACGCGGGGCACAGAACCATGTGCGGTGGTCTCCACCGCTCCGTCGCGGCCATGGAGGAGGCGCCCGGGCGCCGTGTCCATCGCCGATTGATCAGGAGTGCGCCGCAATGCTCGCATTCGGCGGGCTCGCGCTCGGCGCGTGCCTCGCGATGGCGGCCGCCGTCGTGATCCACGCGTTTCGTGTAGTACTCGTTCGTGAATGGCTTGCTGGATCGCACGGCGCGCCTCCTTTCCAGCGCGGATGACCTGCACGAACCCTGGCTCGACGCTGGGGTCGCGGGACAGTTCACCCGTCTCGCGTCAATGCAACAACCAGGCCATCCCCGAGCCCTCGAATCGTGGGCGATTGGGTGCTCGCGCTGCCGGGGTCTGGGGAGTTTTGCGCACGATCCTGAGCGAATTCCGCCAGCTCGCCGTGGCGCGAAATGCTTGCGAACATGGTGCTTTGCGAAGATGCCGGCATGTGGTATCCATGTCGTGTTCCGACACAGACATCGCCGAGCCCGTCGCAGGCCGGCCACCGAGGTAGCACGCTTGCGGATTCGCCCGTCCATCCTGTTATTCGTACTCTTGTTTGCCGGAGGCGCGGCGGCTCGCGCGCAGAACCCCGGTGGCGACGACACGCCCACGTTTGCGGCCGTCGACACCGTCGCGGCCGACGAAGTCGTCGAGGACGCTCCCGTTCAGGCTCCGCTGATCCTCGCGCCCCTGTCGATCGACATGCTCGACTTTGGCGATGCCGTGCCGGAAGGCGGCTACGCAGCGGTCACGCCGCCTGCACCGCGAATCTCGACAAAGGTCGGTGGATCATTCCGGCTGCGCATGCCCGGGTACGCGTCGCGGCCTGCCATCCGCGGCGTGAACAGCGGATTCGGATTCCGGAGCGATCCGATCACCGGCGGAACGCGGATGCACACCGGCGTCGATCTGAAGGCGACCTACGGGCAGAGCGTCGGAGCCGCCATGTCGGGCGTCGTCGCGTATGCCCAGCGCCGCGGCGGGTACGGCAACCTGGTCGTTGTGGATCACGGCGGTGGAATCTTCACGTTCTATGGACATCTGTCCGGGATCGCGGTGCAGTACGGTCAACGGCTGCTCGCGGGCCAGACGCTCGGCTACGTCGGGTCCACGGGTCGTTCGACCGGGCCCCACCTCCACTACGAGGTGCGCGCGCGAGGCGTGCCGGTGAACCCGGCAAGCGCCATCTCGATCGACGGCACGCAGATCTACGCCGACGGGCGTCTCGTGGACGGACCGGCGATCGACGGCGGCGACGAGGTGCCGACGCTCGTGGCGAACGGCGACGCGGCGACGACGTCGACCGCGAAATCGCAGGTTCCGGTACGGACCGCTATTGCGAGTGGAGATTCGCTGTCGAGCGAATAGGTCCGACGTCGTGCGTCTCAGACCCGCTTGCGGATCGTGACGAACCCGGGAGGCTGGTCGCCGGGCCGGCCGCCTTCGAGGACGAAACCCAAGCCCTCAAAGCACTTACGGCATATTGGAACCGCGCCGTACTTGGCGTGAACGCGGGCCGCCCGGTAGACGCGCCGCTCGTTGACGAGGCAGTCGAGCTCGGTTTCTCCCAACTCGTAGGCGTCATTCGTGCGCTCGGAATGGCACACGATACACTTGGGTGGCTTTTCGGCGGCGTTTTCGGGTTGTGACTCGGCGCCCATTGAGGCAAGGATAGCTGTGCGGGTATGAGCGAACAATCGCGAACGGCCCCCGAGCGCGGTCGCCGCCCGCAGCGTTTCCGATCGGGCGCTCTATGGAACGACACGTCGGCCGGTGCGGGCGGCCGAGATGAAGGCGTCGGGCGTGGAGCCGATACTCGTCGGCGACCTTTCCACCGCGGATCAGGAGCTTCCGGTCGAAGGCGCCGACGTCGTCGCGTCATTCCCGCCGGACGGTTTCACCGATGCCGCGCTGGCCCCGCGCTGCCGGCACGCACGGCGCGTGGTCTACATCTCCTCGACGGCGGTCTACGGCACCACGACGGGCGTGGTCGACGACACGACACCGCCGAGGGCGACGGATTTCCGCAGCGAACTGCGGCTTGCCGCCGAAGCGGTCTGGCGCGCGATCGGCGCGATCGTCCTCAGGCCTCCCGGTATCTATGGGCGGGGAAACGGGTTGCACGTCATGTTGAAGAACGGCACGTACCGCCTGCCGGGGGACGGCTCGAACGTGGTGTCGAGGATACACGTCGACGACCTTGCGGCGCTGGTGCTCGCGGCCCTCGAATCGGGCCGGCCCGGCGAGACGTTCGTGGTCGGGGACGCTGCGCCAGTACCGCAGATCGACGTCGTAACATGGCTCTGCGACAGGATGGGACTGGCTCTGCCGCCGTCCGCGCCGCTCGACGCCGTGCCCGTCACGATGAGGGGAAATCGGTCGGTCGACGGTTCGAGGGCGCTCGCGGAGCTGGGCGTGACACTTCGGTACCCGAGCTACCGCGAGGGATTCGGCGCGCTGATCGGGTAGGAGTCGCCGCAGATTCCCGCAGATTTTCGCGGATCAGAAGCAGAGATTGGGTCAAATCTACCCACTTCCGCGAAGTTCATGAATCTGCGGCAATCTGCGTTTCTCTGCGGCCAATTCTTGTGTCTCTGTTGCGGCCGAAAATACATGTTTCATTTGTGCATCTTCATGTGCTAGCTTGCTAGTTTTTCAACGGTACATGTTTTTCGTCTTTTTGGGAGAGAAAACGAGGACTTATGAGTTCAGCGCAGTACGGCACGAACATTTGGACCGGTGAGGAAGAGGACAACGGGCCTGCAGTGGCCCGTATGGACGATCTCGACCGGATCCTCACGCGGCTCGACACGGATCTTACCGAAATGGCGTCGTCGACCTCATGGGAGCTCGACGAGGCCGAGACCAACCAGGACGGCACGGCCGAACCCGAGCCCGATCATCCCGAAGTTGTTCTGAACCTGGAGCCCGACGAGGACCCCTCGATCGACTCCATGCGCCTCTATCTGCGCGAGATGAGCGTCGTTCCGCTGCTCAAGCGCGAGGACGAGATTCGCATCGCGCGGCAGATCGAAAGCGGAAAGCGGCAGATCGAGAAGGTCTACTCGCGCTCGATGCTGACGACCGACGCGATCGGCGAGCTCGCCAAGCGGCTTGCCGCTGGGCTGGTGCCGCTCAAGCAGGTGCTGCGGATCGTTCCCGACGATGCCGAGCACGACGACCATCATCACGAGGCCGACCATTCGGTCTACGACTTCGCAATCGAGCGATTCACGGCCATCGCCAAGCAGGCTGCAAAGATCCGAAAGGTGCACGAGCAGATCCTGGGCGAGCCCAAGACGTCGAAGAAGCTCCCCAAGCTGCGCCGCAAGCGCGCCGAGATGGTTGTCCGGCTGTCGCGGGACATCCGCGAGCTCCCGTTCACCGTCGACGTGCGTGACAAGTTCCTCGCCGGCATTCGCACGACGTACAGCCGAGCGCGATCGATCGAGACGGAAATCGACCGTCTGACGCGGCCGCGTTCGGGCCGCAAGCCCAAGCCCGAGGTCGAGGCCGCCAACAAGCGGATGGTGGCAAAGCTCCGCCGCGAATTGCGCGAGATGGAGAAGCCGCTCTGCTCGACGGTGTTCGAGATGAAGCGGGCGCTTCAGCGTCTTGCGACGGCCGAGATGCAGGTCGACCGTGCGCGCTCGCACATGATCGAGGCGAACCTCAGGCTGGTGGTTTCGATCGCCCGCCGGTACCTCAATCGCGGTCTGCCGATGTCCGACCTGATCCAGGAAGGGAACATCGGTCTGATGCGCGCGGTCGAGAAGTTCGAGTGGCGCCGCGGCTACAAGTTCTCGACGTACGCGACGTGGTGGATTCGCCAGGCCGTGACGCGCGCGATCGCCGACCAGGGCAGGACGATCCGCGTTCCCGTCCACATGGTCGAAGTGATCAACAAGATCCTGCGAACGCAGCGCCTGATGGTGCAGGAGCTCGGCCGCGAGCCGTCGAACGACGAGCTGGCCGACCGGCTCGACATGGCGCCGTGGAAGGTCCTGAAGGCGCTGAAGGTCGCGCAGCATCCGATCTCGCTCGAGACGCCAATCGGCGACGAGGGCGACGCGACGATCGCAAGCCTGATCGAGGACCGCAGCTCGGCGAGCCCGTCGTCTGCGGTGCTGCGTAACAGCCTGCGCGATGTTGCATCCGAGGCGCTTTCGACGCTGTCGTCGCGCGAGGCCGAGATTCTCCGGCTGCGGTACGGCCTCGACAGCAACGGCGAGGAGCGGACGCTCGAGGAGGTCGGTCGACACTTCAACGTGACGCGCGAGCGGATCCGCCAGATCGAGGGCAAGGCGCTCGCCAAGCTTCGCCATCCGTCGCGCTGCCGACGGCTGAAGGAGTTCTTCCACGACGCCGGTACCGGAATGTAATCCGGGCTTCGTGGATGCGTATCGAACGGCGCCGGGGATTCTCCCTGGCGCCGTTCGCGTTTTCCGACGGTGAATCTGCCGTTCGGCGCAGGTTCCATCCTTCCTGCGAACGTGCAAAAATCCGCCGCGTTGCCCGGACAGGTCACAACGAACTTGGCGCCGCCTACGGCTGGGCCCGCGGTGTGGATTGCCAGCGGATTCGCGGCGATCGTCGCGCTCGGCGTCTACGTCGCGACGCTTGCGCCGACCGTCACGCTCGTCGACAGCGGCGAGCTGATCGTCGCCGCAAACGGTCTCGGTGTGGCCCATCCGCCCGGCTTTCCGCTCTACCTGATCATCGCGCACCTTGCGACGCTCGTGCCGATCGGGAGCGTCGCCGTTCGCGTGAACGCTACGTCCGCGCTGTGTGCGGCGATCGCGGCGGGCCTGCTCGTGCTCGTCGTCGCAGAGGTCGCCGCGCCGATCGCGCGGCGCCGCGACTGGCTGAGCGTCGTCCCCGCTGCCGCGGCGGGACTGACGCTCGCACTGTCCCGCACCGTCTGGAGTTACGCGACGGTTGCTGAGGTCTACACGCTCAACACGGCGTTGATCCTCGCGATCTTCTGGCTGATGCTCTGGTGGCGCGCTGCCGTGATCGCAGGCGGCGAGTCGCACGCATTGATGTATGCGGCTGCTCTCGTGTTCGGTTTCTCGCTCGGCGTGCATCACCTGACCGTTCTGCTCACGCTTCCCGGCATTGCCGCACTCGTCGTCTCCACAAAGGGAGTCCGGTTTCTGTGGAGCAGGCCCGTGGGGATCGCGGCGCTCGCCGCGACCGCCGGGCTCGCGGTCTATCTCTACCTGCCGCTCGCTGCCCTGCGCGATCCTGTCGTGAACTGGGGCGATCCGCGCACGCTCGAGCGCATTTGGTGGCACTTCTCGGGCCGCCAGTACCAGACCAACTACACCGGTTCGCCGGCGCTTGGCGAGTTCCTGCGCTATGCCACGCGGGAATTCGGACCACCGTGGCTCGCGCTCGCGCCCGTGCTTTCCGTGGCCGGGATCATTGCGCTTGCCCGGCGCTGCCTGCCTGTGTTCTGGATGATCGTTCTCGTGGTTGGCGTGGACGCATTGTTCGTCGCGAGCTACGAGATTGCCGAAGACAAGGACGCCTACTACCTTCCCGCATTTGTCGGACTGACCGTTGCGATGGGAGCCGGCGGGGCGTGGCTCGTCGATTGGGCGTCATCGACGAGATGGCGGGAGGTCGCGGCAGCGGCGCTTCTCGTGGCCGTTCCGACGATCGCGTTCGCTGGAAACGTACCGTTCACGAACCGCTCGCACGACTTCGTTGCGCACGACTACGTGACGAACACGTTGTCGACGGTCGCCCCGGACTCGCTCGTACTCACGCTCGACTGGCAGTTCTACTCGCCGCTGCTCTACGTGCAGGAGATCGAACGCGAGCGCCGCGACGTTACGGTGATCAGCGTGAACCTGATGCGTCGTTCGTGGTACGTGGACTCGGTCGCCGCACGATTCCCGGCCGTGTTCGCCGGGGCGCAGGCCGAGCTCGCCGGCTATCTCGAAGACCTCAGACAGTGGGAGCACGACCCGGACGCATACGCGCGCGACGCGTCGCTCACCGCCCGGATCAACGACAGGTTCTATGCGCTGCTGTTCGCGCTCGTCGAGTCGAACGTGGCGGCGCGGTCTGTCTACGTGACGACGGACATCGCGTCGGGGCAGGAGATTGAGTTGACGAAGCGGCTAGGCGCCAGGTATCTGCCGCTGCCGGAAGGGCTCGTGTTCCAGTTGATCCAGGATCCGGCGTTTCACGACGTCCCCGATCTCGCGTTCAGCTTTCGAGGGTTGAACGACGGGACGATGCGATTCGACGACGATGGCGTCGTCCGACAGAAGGTCATTCCAACCTACGTGCAGGCGTTCGTCGCGCGGGGCGCGTACCTC
>JBGAKX010000004.1:0-80567 GCA_044224215.1 Blastocatellia bacterium | reverse complement strand
GAGCTTTCCGTTCATGTCGAGCCCGTTCGACATCGAGTGCCCTGCATCGACTTGCAGGTATCCCGCGTCCGGGTACGCGTCGCGGAAGCCCTCCGTGTAGCCAAGCCGCCACGGAAGGCCGCCCTGGGGATGGCCGGGGCAACCGCAATCGTCGATCGAGCCCATCAGCTCGGCGCCGTAGAAGATCGCGGCCTGGAACCCATCGTCAGTGCCGAGCTTCTCCTTTGCTCCTTCGCTCTCGAACGTGACGCGCGGCGGCCCGTCGCTGGCGTGCGCGCCCACGCCGCCGGATGAGCCCGAACATCCGGACATCGCGACCATCAGAATCGTGACACACAGGGCTGCCGACAATCTGGCTTGCATTCGGTACCGACCTCCACACCCAAAAGAGTCGAACCCGAATGATACAGAATGTGCGCGGTGCAGGTCGAACCCGGGGCGCTCGCCGCGCGCATGAGGGCGGTTTGACACCGTCGCATGGCCGCGGCTAGCATACGCACTCTTGCGGCGACGAGCTGACGGGGGAGCGGGGGCAGCGATGAAGATCTATGACATTTCGATTCCGATATCGGCCGGCATGCACGTCTACCCGGGCGACCCGGCGGTCGAGATCGACCGCGTGCTCCAGATGGCGCAGGGCGACGTCGCGAACGTGTCGTTTCTGAAGTTCGGCACGCATACCGGGACGCACATCGACGCACCGATGCACTTCGTCGACGGCGCGATGACCGTCGACCAGATCCCGCTGAACCTGCTGATCGGCAAGGTACGCGTCGTCGAGATCACCTCGCCCGTCATCACGGCGGAAGTGCTTGAAGAATTTGACTTTACCGACGACGTGCGCGTCATCTTCAAGACACGCAATTCGTACCTGTGGCGCGAGGCGACGTTTATCGAGGACTTTGTCCACCTGACCGGGGACGCGGCGAAGCGACTCGTCGAGAACGGCATCAAGGTGGTTGGGATTGACTACCTCTCGGTGGAGAAGTACAACTTCACGACACCCGATGCGCACCGCGCGTTGCTCACGGCCGGGACGATCATCATCGAAGGTCTCAACCTGAGCGAAGTGGAGGCGGGCGACTACGAACTGATCTGTCTGCCCTTGAAGATCGAAGGAGGTGACGGCGCCCCAGCACGCGTCGTCCTGCGCGCATGAACGAGCATCCGTACCTCGAACGAATCAAGTCCGCCCCGATCTTTGCCGCCGTGTCGGCCCCATCGGCCGATTCGGCGCTCAAGTCCGCGGAGGCGGCGGTCGCCGGCGGCCTCACGATCCTCGAGCTGCGGCTGAGCACGCCGGGCGCCTATCGCGTGATTTCGGACCTCAGACGCCTCCACGGCGACGAGGTGCTCGTCGGCGCGGGAGAAGTCGTCACGACCGACATGGCGGACCGCGCGATCAAGGCCGGCGCGCAGTTCCTTGCGTCGCCGCACACGGACGACACCATCCTGACGATGTGCCGCGAGCGCGGCCTGCTCGGGATCCCGGGTGCACTCACCCCGACGGAGGTCGTCCGCGCGTGGAATCTCGGCTCGCCCATCGTCGGCGTGTATCCGGCGGGTCCGTTCGGAGGTCCGGCATACGTTCGGTTGCTCGCGGAAACGTTCCAGGACATTCGACTGATGCCGGCTGGCGGCGTCAGTTCCGAGAATTTCGCTGACCATCTTCGTGCCGGCGCGTTCTCGGCCGCGATCGGCTCCGGGCTGTTTTCGACGTCGGACATCCAGTCCGGACAATACTCGCGGGTCACGGAGCGCGCGCGGTCGCTGCTGGCGACGTTTCACGAATTCGCGTCGGCCTGAGCTAGCCCCCGATCTCCGAGGGCGTCCGCTGAACGCTCTTCGGGCCCGGTTTGCACGAATAGTTGGTGGCAACACCGCGGGACGTCCACACGTCGTACCCGGGAGGGCAATCACATGAAGTACCTGGTTCTTGTCGTGGCAGCGTGTGCGATCCTTGGCGTCGCGGAGTCCGGAGTTGGAGCGTCCGCACGGCACCGAATTCCCGAGGGCTTGTACGGCGGCGAGCACGCGAGCCTCCGGGTGTTTGGAAAGGGCGCCGAGATCGATCTCGAGTGCGCCCACGGATTCGTCACAAAGACGATGCGCGTCAATCACGACGGCACGTTCGACATCGTCGGCACGCTCTCGACCGAGCGCGGGCCCATGCGCGGACCGGATCGTCCCGTGCGAGTCACCGGAACGCTTACAGGTTCGACGCTCGTCTTCACGGTGCGCGACGAGCCGTTCGAGCCCGGCAGCGCCGAATACGGTCCGTTTACTGTCACGCTCGGCGAGAAGACGAGCTACGCCAAGTGCATGTAGCTACACGCCGCGTGCCGCGGGCTGCCAGATGAACTTGTGCATCTGCAGCTGGAACCGTGCGTCGAGCCGGTCTGCAAGCATCCATTCGACCACGTCGCTCGGTTCGAGCCGGCCATGCACGACGGATACGAGGATGTTCACGCGGCCCTCGAGCCCGCGTCCGCGAATCACGTCCCTCGCCCAGTCGTAGTCGGCGCGATCCGCAAGCACGAACTTCACCTCGTCCGTCGGTCTGAGGTGCTCGAGATTCGACCACAGGTTCTTGTCGGATTCGCCCGAGCCGGGGCACTTGAGGTCCATCACGCGGATGACGCGCGGATCGAGCACGGCGTCCGAGATGTCACGGTGTCCGCCCGTCTCGATCAGGACGGTGCGGCCGCTGTCGCACAGCCGCCGCGCGAGCTCGTCGATGTCCTTCTGAAGCATCGGCTCGCCGCCGGTCAGTTCGACGATGCCGGGGCCGAGCCGATCGACCTCGGCCAGAATCTCTTCGACCGACATGACGGTGCCGCCGGTGAATGTGAACTCCGAGTCGCACCACGTGCACCGCAGGTCGCACCGGTTCGTCCGAACAAAGATGCACGGGACGCCGGCGTACGTCGATTCGCCCTGGATTGACTTGTAGATCTCGGTGATCCGCACTGGCGTCAGCATGCCACAGACAGGCGCGCGGAGACACGGACCGAGCTCCGTGCCCCGCGGCGGCGCGTCTCAGCCAAGCCTGTCGATGAATACGGTCTGTCCGACGCCGAGGCGGCCGGGGTTTCCAAACCCGCCGGCGCCGTAACCGACGGACACGAGGCACGCGATTGCGATGTCCGGGTTGTCGCCGGCGCCGATGACCTTCTTGACCTCAGCCTCGACCCATCCATTCATCGGGCTAGAATCGATACCGAGGCTCGACGCGGCGATCATCAGGTGGGCCGCCGCCAGCATCGCGTCCTTGACCGCGTACTCGCGCTGCTTCTCGCCGAGTGCCTGCTGCCCCGCGCCGATTGCGTTCCCGTAGTAGTCGATGACCTTGTCGGGCCACGCGCCGCGACGGCGCGCCTCGTCAAAGATGGGTGCGAGGTGCTCCGGCGACCACGCCTTCGTGTCGGCTGCAAAGACGAACGTCACGGGCGCGGTCACGACCTGCGATTGCCCGTACGCCGCGGCGGCAAGCGCCTGGCGCTGTTCGGGACTCTTGACGACGACGATGCGCCAGTCCTGCAGGTTGAACGACGACGGCGACGTGGTCGTCAGCTCGATCAGTTCGTCGAGCACCTCCTGCGAAATGGGCTTGTCGGTGAACTGCTTTGTCGCGCGGCGTACGCGCATCGCGATCGGTGCGGGCAGTGGCGTGCTCGGCGAGCCGCCTGCTTCCGCGACCGACTTCCATCCTGTGTCTACGTGGTTCGACATGATCGCTGCTCCTTGTGCAATTACCTGTTACAACACATACCGTCGAAAAAAGAGAGAGGCGCGGGTGCCTCAGATTCGATCGTCGTAGATCTGTTCACAGATCCGCGACAACTCGAGCCGGTCGGAGGCGGAGATTCGGTCCCCGAGAAACGCGTGGGTCTCGCGCAGTGACGGATCGATCTCGTCGAGCAGTTTCAGTCCTGCCGCGGTGATGCGCGCGATCGACAGGCGGCGGTCGGAGGCCGAGCGGTCGCGCTCGACAAACCCCTGGCGCTCGAGCCGGTCGATCAGCCGCGTCACGTCCGGCGCGCGATCGATCATGCGCTCGGCAATGTCGCACCGCGGATACCCGTTCGGATGCGCGCCCCTCAGGATCCTGAGCACGTTGTACTGCGGTTGCGTGATTCCGTGCGCGGCCAGCACGCGGTCCGTCCGTTCCATCACGTGCGCCGCCGCGACCAGAAGATTCAGCATGGCCTCCTGCAGCGGGCTCTCGAACCGCTGCTGCTTGATTCGCCGCTTGAGCGCGTCACCCATCGACCGGAGTTGTATCACGCAAAATTACGTGTTGCAACACATAATTTCATCTCATCCCGCGATCAGGTCTTCCGGGTCGAGGATGTCGGCGTTCGCCGGGTCGGCCACGATGCCGGCGACGCGGTCCGCGGCAAGCGCGAGCTGGCCGTCTCCCGACAGCAGGACGAGCCGCGCGCTCGGGGTATCCGGCTCGTTTGCAGGGCAGATCACGATCCGTACGCGTCCCCGAACGGGCGCGACGCCCGCGACCGATGGCGGCGGATACGGGATAGACGTCACGGGCGGCGTCTTGACGATCGCCTCGACGACATGCGCGTCCACCGCGAACGACCTTCCGCATCGTTCGAACGAAAGGAACGATGGCGCGTCCTCCGCCGTCGCGTCCGGAGTCTCGCCGCCGAGCATGTCCGCCAGATCCGGCGCCCTGGTGTGATCCCGGTCCACTACGAGCCCCCGGCGCCGGCCGCCGACCACAGGCGTCGGTGCTCCGCGATCAAACCCGGAATGTCGAGCAATAGCGCGATCCTGCCGCCCTCGATGTCGATCGCGCCGTTCACACCCTTCAGCACCGGCATGTAGCGGCCGACCGTCTTGACGATCGCTTCGCGCTCGCCGACGAGCCGATCGACTGAAAGCGCGACGTCGCGGTCCCAGATGCGAACCGTCACGCACTGCACGACGCCCGACGATGACTTCGACGGCGCGTCCGATCCGACCAGTTCCGCAAGCCGGTACAACCGGACGCTCTCGCCGCGCCATTCGACGACGTGTCCGCAATCTGCCGGTGTCGCCTGCACCGCGCGTTCGACATACGTCGCGTCGAGGGACGCAAGCTCGCCGATCTGGTTCACGTCGATGGCGTAGAGACCGCCGGCGGCCTCCACAAGAAACACCGACAGCATCACGAGCGTCGTGGGCAACAGGATCACGAACGTGGTGCCCTTCCCCCGCTCGGTCTCGACCGCAATCGTTCCGCCAAGTGCGGCGACGACGGCGGCGACCGCATCGAGGCCGACGCCGCGCCCCGAGACCTCGGTCACCGCGCCGGCGGTCGACACGCCGGGCGCAAAGATCGCCTCGATGCTCTCGTCGGCGGCGAGTCCCTGCGCGTTCGCCGCGCGCCGCACCGCGCCCACGTCGATGCCGGCTCCGTCGTCGCGAACGATGAGGGCGACGCGGTTCCCCCTCGGCTCGGCGATCAGCTCGATGCGCCCCGTCGCGGACTTCTCCGCCGCGCGCCGCACGTCCGGCGACTCGATCCCGTGATCCACCGCATTGCGCAACAGGTGCGCGATCGGCTCGGATATCCGGTCGACGATGGCCTTGTCGAGACGCACGTCCTCGCCGGATGTGACGAAGTCGACCTCGCGCCCGAGCTCAGCCGCGAGCCGTCCGACGAGCCTGCGCGCGCGGCCGTATACCTGGCCGATTGGTACGAGCCGCATCTCGACCAACCGCTCTTCGAGATCCGAAAATCCGCGCTCGATCGATCGCGCGCGCTGCTTCAAGTCGAACAATTCGCGCGACGGCATGCCGACCTGCACGGCGAGCTCCTCGGCCGACGCGGCCAGACCGGCGACGTCGAGCGCAAGGCCGCGGGACAGGTACACGAGGTCGTCCACCGCGCCCATGTCGACGCGCACCGACACGGCCGTCGATGCGCCGGCGCCGTCCGCGGGAAACTCCGGAGGCGGTTCGACGATCGGCTCAGGGTAGTGGCTGATCAGCGTCGCCGTGCCTCCGAGCGTCCCGATCAGACTGTCGATGGACTCCTGCGGCTCGTTCGTCGCGGCGATGATTCGAAATCCGATGCGCGACGGATCGTCCCCTCCAGCTGCGGGAAGCGTGCCGATCACTTCCCCTGCTGCTCCGAGCTTCTCGAGCAGGCCCCGGAATCCGACGTCGAACGACATAAGGTCGAACGCGACACGCAGCTCGTACACCGGACGCCGCGCATTCAGGTTCTCCTGCAGCCGGTGCTCCTCGTACTCCGTGAACGTCTGCCGGATCTTCTCGTCGAGGTCGATCACGGCATCGGTTGCCGCTTCCGGCGCCCCGGCGGCTCCGGATCGCAACTCGGCGACGAGCGACTCGACGGCGTCCGCGTCGCGCTCGATGGCCGTAGCTTCGGCCCCGTCGGCCACGGCGGCGATCATGCGCCCGAGTTCGTCCGCAACGCGACCGCACCCGTCGAGCGTCGTCGGCCCGGGGCGCACGCGACCCATCCGAACATCGTCGAGAAGATCCTCGAACTTGTGCGCGGCCCGCTGGACCGACGGCACGCCGGCCATGCCCGCCACGCCCTTCAGAGAGTGGGCCGAGCGGAACACGCGGTTCAACACGTCCGGACGGAGCCCGCCCACGGGATCCCTGGACAGGATCAGAAGATCCGAGTGCAACGACTCGACAAGGTCCTCGGCTTCGTCGACAAACTGCCGCAGCAGATCTCGCTCGTCCACCCCGCCATTCTAAGCGGATCGCGTCTAGATTCCGAGATGCTGGCGGACGACGCGCTGCAGATCCATCGGAGCGAACGGCTTGGTCACGTAGTCCGACGCGCCAAGCGCAAACCCGCGATCCTTGTCGGTCTGGGCCTTCTCAGTCGATATGACGATGATCGGGATCTCGCGATAGCTGGGATGGCTGCGCACAAAACTGATCAGCTCGAGACCTGTCAGGCCCGGCATGTTGATGTCGGTCAGGATGGCGTCGAACCGATCGTTCGGCAGCGCCTTCAACGCCGCGAGACCGTCCTCGGCATCCGTGCATTCGACCGCGGGCAACGTCTCCACAATGGATATGATCATCGCGCGCGTCGTTGCGGAGTCTTCGACAACCAGGACCTTCTTCATAAGGGGTGAATGCTACCACCCGAAGGCCCGATCGAGTTCTTGTGAAAGTCTTGTGGGCGCTCGGCGTCGAATCCGGGTCGAATGGCCCGAATGACGGCGCGTCAGGCGACGACGGTTGTCTCGAGATCGCGCTTGATCGCGTCGAGAATCCCGTTGATGAACTGGGTCGCCTCGTAGGTCGAGAATCGTCTCGCGATCTCGAGCGCCTCGTTGATGACGACGGTCTTTGGCGTCTCGGGCTCGTTCAGAAACTCGTACACGGCGAGTCTGAGGATGTTCCGGTCGACGACCGCCATGCGCGCGATGCGCCAGTTCTCGGCCCGATCGCGGATGCGGATGTCGATGTCATCAATGCCCGCGACGGTCCCCTCCACGAGACGCGACGCAAACTCGCGCACATCTTCGGCATATTCGCCCCCGAGCTCCTTCCAGTACGTGCGCAGCAGTTCATCCACCGCCTGCTGTGCGATGTCGTATTGAAAGAGCATTTGTAAGGCGCAAATCCGGGCCTTACGACGCGCACCCATAAGACGTTACAGCTACCTGCCCCCTCGTTCGTCCGCTATGCGATCGAACGCAGTAGATTCGCCATCTCGATGGCTGTGACTGCGGCTTCGTACCCTTTATTGCCCGCTTTTCCGCCGGCTCGGTTGATCGCCTGATCAAGGTTGTCCGCCGTGACGATACCTACGGCGATCGGAACGCCGGTCTCGAGCGACACGTGCGTGATGCCCTTGAACGCCTCGGCCGCGACGTGCTCGAAGTGAGGTGTCTCACCACGAATCACGGCCCCGAGACAGATCACGGCGTCCCACGCGCCCTCATTCGCAACACGCTTGGCCGCAAGCGGGATCTCGAAGGACCCGGGAACGCGAATCACGACGACCTTCTCGGCGGAACCGCCGTGCCGGACGATGCCGTCCACGGCTCCCTCGATCAGGCGCGCCACAATGAAGTCGTTCCAGCGGCTCGCGACGATCGCGATTCGCAGTCCCTCAGCGACGAGATGTCCTTCAATGACTCGGGGGTTCACTCCCGCGTTCTCCAGCGTGTGCAAGTATCGGGCACGCGAGAGTATACGGGACTCGCGCAAACCATGTGAAGCAGAATGCACGGTTTGAAAGGTTCACTCACGACGGCCCTCGACGATCACGTTCGGCGGGCGACGTCCCGAAAGCACGTCCACCGCGTTGCGCGCGGCGAGCTCGGCCATCGCGCGACGCGCATCGCGCGTGGCGCTCCCGATGTGCGGAACGAGCACCGTGTTCGGCGCCGCCAGAAGCCGCTGATGAACGGCCGGCTCGTTTTCGTACACGTCGAAGCCGGCTCCGCCGAGCGCGCCGCTCGTCAGCGCGTCGGCAACCGCCGCCTCGTCGACGAGCGGTCCGCGCGCGGTGTTGACGAGAATCGCGCTCTTCTTCATGAGACGAAGTCGTCGCGCATCGACCATGTGCCGCGTCGCCGGCATCATCGGCGTGTGAAGCGTCAAGACGTCCGCGCTCGCAAATAAGGCGTCGAGCTCGTCGTCGCTCGCTGCCGATCCGAGCCCGGCGACGTTCATGCCGAACGCTTCGGCGCGCTGTGCGACCGCCTTGCCGATGCGCCCGAGCCCGACGACCCCGAGCGTCTTGCCCCGCAGCTCGGTTCCGAGCAGCAGCTGGAATCCCCAGCCGTCGAACTTTCCGTCGCGCAGGTAGGCATCCGCTTCGACGATGCGTCGAGCGACGGCAAGGATCAGCGCAAACGTGAGGTCCGCCGTCGCGTCGGTCAGAACGTCGGGAGTGTTCGTGACCCAGATCCCGCGCCGCCTCGCCGCGTCGAGATCGATGTTGTCGAATCCAACGGCGACGTTCGCCACGACCCGCAGCCGCAGGCCAGCCGCGAGCACCGACGCGTCGACCGTGTTGTCGACGAGTGTCACCAGCGCGTCTGCCTCCCGGATCTCGGCGGCGAGCGTGTCTGCCCGCATCGGAGTCGCACCCGACCAGACCCGCAGATCGCCCGCAGTGCGCAACATGTCCAGTGCGCTCTCGGGGAGCTCCCCAGTCGTGACAAAGATCGACGGCATAGAACGCGTATTATGCCACGCTCGACTGCGATGCGGTCACGATGCCGCCCGAAACGAACCACGGACCGGCGCGCCGGACACGGTCCGTGTGAGCGCCACAAACGAACCACGGACCGGCCGGCGCGACGCGCCGGACACGGTCCGTGGAAGCCGGGGGGAGCCGGATCGATCGCTACCGAATGGTGGCCTTGACGAGCAGGACTTCGCCCGGGCCGTTGCCCTCGCGAGCGAGCCGCTCTTCGATAGCCGTCGCCCGGAACTTGTAGACGCTCTGGTCCCAACCCGTGCGGACTTCCGAAAGGAAACACTCCGAGCCGTACCGGTTGAAGACCAGCGTCGGCGTGCCTTCGGCAGGAATCTCCTCGGTCTCGAGCCGACCGAGTGCGATCGTCGACTCGTCGCCCTTCATCGACTTCACGTGAAGCGCGCCATTGGCAATGTCCTGCACGGTGTATTCACCCGCCGGCATCGCCGTCTTGCCCACGCTGAACGCAAATGGAATCGTGACACGGATCTGGTTGTGCAACCGCCCGAATGCGGGAGCCGCGACAACCGCCACGGTGATACTGGCCGCCATCGCTGCAAGTGCGACACGGCGGACAACGTTGCTGACGGATTGAATCGTATTCATCACCCATACCTCCTTGTTGGTGGACCGGCCGCGTCCCTGTCGCGGCGCCTACTTGATCCCCTCATTGGGTAGAGCGATAATCGAAGCCGGTCTCCATCAGACCAGGGGGAGTCTGGTCACGAGAACCGATTCCGGTGCCTACGGCAATGCGGACGACCGACAGTGACGTGACGCGGTTGCTGGACCAGCTTCGCGCCGGGGACAGGACCGCCCTCGACGAGCTGATGCCGCTGGTCTACTCGGAACTGCGGCGCATGGCCGCCGGCTACCTTCGCGGCGAACGTGCGGGCCACACGCTCCAACCCACCGCTCTCGTGCATGAGGCGTATCTGAAGCTCGCGGACCAGAGCGGGCTGCAGCCCGAGAGCAGGGCGCATTTTCTCGGGATCGCCGCGCGGATGATGCGCCAGGCGCTCGTCGACCACGCGCGCCGGCATCGCGCGAGCAAGCGTGCGGGCGCACTCGTGCGCGTGACATACGACGAAGACCTCCCCGTTCCTCACGAGTTCGACGTCGAGGTCATCGAGCTCAACGATGCGCTCGACGCGCTCGCGGCGACGGACGAACGGCTGGCCCGCGTGGTCGAGCTGCGCTACTTCGGCGGGCTGACGATCTCCGAGACCGCCGAGGTGCTGGACGTTGGAACGGCCACCGTGGAACGCGAGTGGCGGCTCGCGCGCGCGTGGCTGCATCGCGCGATTTCCGGCGCCGAGGCTGAGTGATGGCCACCGACTGGGAACAGGTCAAGCGGCTGTTTCACGCGTGTGTCGAGCTCGCGTCGGACGATCGGATTCCGTATCTCGATCGCGAGTGCGGCGGCAACGAGGACCTGAAGCGCGAAGTGCTCACGCTCCTCGCCGCGGACGAGCAGACCGACAGCTTGCTCGGCGGTCCCGTGATTACCGGTTCGACACGGCTCGCGGACGGCGCCGACCTCAACGCAGCGGTGCGCTCGGCTGCCGACAGTTCGTCGAGCCAGATCCGCGTCTGTCCCAAGTGCTCGGGCCACTTCAGCTCCGGCGAGCTCGTGTGTCCCCGTGACGGCGAAGTTCTCGTCGACGACCCCGAAGCGCTCGTCGGGACGACGATCGACGGCCTCTACCACGTCGAGCGATTCATCAAGGGCGGTGGCTTCGGATACGTCTATCTCGCGCAACACGCGCTGTTGAGGGATCACGTTGCGCTCAAGGTCCTGCGTCGCCAGCTCACGTCCGAGCCCGAGCGGCTCGAGCGCTTCCTGCGCGAGGGCCGGGTCGCGCGCACGCTGCAGCATCCGAACATCGTGACGGTCTACGACCTGCGCACGTCGGCCGACGGGCTCACGTACATGGTTCAGGAATTCGTCGACGGACCGACGCTGCGCGAAGAGTGCGAGCAGCACGGCAGGCTGACCCCGGCGCGGGCCGTCGAACTGCTTGGACCGGTCGCCGATGCGCTCGACGAGGCGCATTCGCAGGGGATCGTGCATCGCGACATCAAGCCCGAGAACATCATGATCGCCGATCCGGACGACAAGCACGTCGTCAAGCTGCTCGATCTCGGCATTGCCAAGCTGCGCGAGATCCTTGCCGAACCGCTCGAGGCTGCAGCGAACGTGACGCAGCCGGGCCACGTCATCGGCACGCCGCATTACATGTCGCCGGAGCAGTGGGGCGACGTGCCGGCGGACGGCGGGCCCGAGATCGACGCGCGTGCCGACGTGTACAGCCTCGGTGTCGTGGTCTACGAGCTCGTCAGCGGCACCACGCCGTTCCACGGCCGCAACTCGAGCGAGATCCGACGCGCTCACCTCGTCGCGACGCCCGAACCGCTGCACGTGGTCGATCCGTCCGTCCCGCGCAGGTTCTCGGCGACGGTGTCGCGCGCGCTCGAGAAAGCCCGCTCCGATCGACCGGCAAGCGCCGGCCAGTTCATCGGCGACCTGCGAGCCGCGCTCGACGTCAAGTCGGCGACCGCAACGACGGTCATCGAACTCGTGCCGGAGCCCGCACCTCGTCGGGCGTGGCGCATCAATGCCGTGCGCCTCGTCGGCGCGATCGTGCTGCTTGCGTTGACGGCCGGAGCCGTGTGGGCGGCGCTGCATATCGGCCGCACCCAGCGACCTCAGCGCTTCATCGTCACCGACGTTCGACGCGTCACATTTACCGGAAACGCGGTCGACGCGGCGATCTCGCCGGACGGATCGCAGGTCGTGGCGGCGGTGGAGGAGCAGGGCACGATGAGCCTGTACCTCTGCCGGGTCGACGGAAGTGGAAAGGTGCGCATCACGGATCCGTCCGACGCATGGCTCTCCAATGTCACGTTCACCCACGATAGCCAGTCCATCTATTACTGTGCGTCGGAAAGCGTGGGCGGGACGACGATCTACAAGCTGCCGCTGCCGAGCGGATCGCCACAACCCGTCGTGATGGCCGCCGACAGTGGTGTCGCCATCTCGCCTACAGACGAGAGTATTGCGTTCATTCGGCGCGACGAGAGCGGCAAGCATGCGGACCTGATGATGGCGAATGCCGACGGCAGCGGCGAGCGGTCGTTGTGGACGACGTCGACACCGCTCATTTTTGCGCAAGAGACGCCGTCGTGGTCGCCGGATGGCGCGCGGATCGCGTGCTCGGTCTCGGACACTTCGAACGGTTACCGCGGCGGGATCGCGGAGATAACCGTCGGCGACCCGTCGTTTCGCCTCATCACGCCGCTCACGTGGTGGTACGTGGACCGAGTGGCGTGGCTGCCCGACGGGAATGCGCTCGTCGCGTCCGTCGCTTCGGCGGCGCTCGGCGACATGGAACTGTGGAGCGTGGCGTACCCCAGCGGGATGGCATCGCGCATCACGCAGGACACGAGCGGCTATGACGGCGTCACGGTTGCGCGCGACGGCAGGATGGCGGCCGTGCAGACCGCGTTCCATCAGTCGCTGTGGGTGTCGCACGCGGCCGACGGCAGCGATGCGCATCCGATCACGGTCGGGCATGACCGAATCCTCGGCGCGTCGTGGACGCCTGACGGACGCATCCTGTATTCGAGCCGGCGCTCAGGGAACTTTGACGTCTATGTCGCCGACGACAACGGCCAGAATCAGCGACAGCTGACGTTTCACGCTGCGGTCGACCGCGATCCTGCAATGGCGCCGGACAATCGAACCGTCTACTTTGCGTCGAACCGGTCGGGCCCTTTCAATATTTGGAGAGTCGACGCGGAGGTGGCGGGCGTTCCTGAACAGATCACGGCGGACGTCGACGACGAGTACCCGGCAGTGTCGCCCGACGGACGATCGCTCGTGTACCAGGGTCAGACCAACAAGGAGCTCGGCGCGTCGATCTGGCGCAAGGCGCTCGACGGCTCGGGGACGGTGCTGCTCGGCGGGACGTACGCAAACTGGCCGGCGATCTCGCCGGACGGCCGGTGGGTCGTCTTCACGCAGCAGACGGAAGGCGATTCGCACGTTCGCGGAGCGGTAATGCCGCTCGACGGCTCGAGTGCCGCGCAAGCATTTGATATTTCGATTCTGTCGATTCCGCGAATGAACTATCAGCGAATTCGATGGTCCGCGGACAGCCACGAACTGCTCTTCATCGACGACATCGACGGCGTGTCACAGATCCGGTCGATGGCGCCGGGCGGTCCCGCGCGCCGCGTGACGTCGTTCCCGTCGGACAGGATCTTCACGTTCGACGCGAGGAACGGCGCGCTCGTCACGGTGCGAGGCACCGTCACCAGCGACGTCGTCGTCGTCTCTACCGCTTCGGCTTCCTGACCCGCCGAGCATTCGCCACGACGGCTGCCTCGATGTTGACCGGATTCGGACAGACAGGTGGACAGCTCGTCCCGCGTCCGAGCGCCACCCGTTCGGCAAGCGTCCTGTCCGCCAGGTAGCTCCCGATCGTGAACAGGATGTCGTCGATCGTCTGCAGGGCGGCCACGCCGCCGGGACGCGCCGTCCAGTTGGCCTCGGCCGGCGCCTCGCCGAGCTTCAGCGCCCTGCCGAGGGAGAAGAGGATGTCCTCGAGAATGTCTATCTTGTCTTCGAGCAATTGAACGCGCTGTTCGATTGTTGGCATACGGGTCTCCTCGTCCGCGAAGGCGGCGTTCGTTATCGAGTGATCGTGTGAACGAATGGCAGCGTGTTCAGGGCTAGTACGTCGGCCAGTCCACGGGCCGGTTGAGCGCGGTGTTGTCGATGTTGCACCACGGCGGGCAGCCGGTGCCGCTGCGGCCCGACAGTGCCGATCCGAACGCCGCGAGGGCCGTGTCCATGTCAGCTGAGGTCGGTGGCGTGCCGGGTCCCGTGCTGCCGTTTGGAACCTTGACGCCCGTCAGGAGTTTTCCGAGAGACCACAGGATGCCCTCGAGATACACAACACGAGAACGCAGCAATGCCAAATCCGTATCCGCATCCATCACATACCTCCGTCTGATCCCCAGCCGTTTCAAGGTTTGAGTCGACGGGCGTCGTGGTTGCCTCAAGCGCGCCGGACGTCGTGCCGAACGCGCCTGCGACTCGACGGAACGCTCGCCATGAGTGATTGCGGCCATACTGTGCCTCTCACATCCGAGAGTCAATTCCGGCAGAGGTGTTCCGCAACCGGCGCGTGCATTAGAATCGCCCGGACAATTCCATGGCCACACTCCTGATCGAAAACGCCGCGCAGCTGCTCACGCTGAACGGCCCCAGCCGTGCTCGCGTTGGCGCAGAGATGGCCGACCTCGGCATCGTCGAGAACGGCGCCGTCCTTGCGTGCGACGGCGTCATCGAGGCGGTCGGCACGACACGAGACGTCGCGCGACGCGCAGATCCCGACACGGTCAGAATCGACGCCGCCGGATGCGCCGTCGCACCCGGCTTTGTGGACGCGCACACGCACCCCGTCTTTGCGGGCACGCGCGCCGCGGAGTACGAGATGCGGATAGCGGGCGCAACGTACGAGGAGATCGCAGCGTCGGGAGGCGGCATCCGGCAGACCGTCCGGCTGACACGCGCGGCGTCGGAAGACGAGCTCGTCGCGATCGCTCGCCGGCACGCGGCGACGTTTCTCGCCCACGGAACGACGACGATCGAGGCGAAGAGCGGTTACGGCCTCACCGTCGACGACGAGCTCAAGCAGCTGCGCGCGCTCCGTCGTGTTGCCAATGACACGCCGCTCGAGATCTCGCCGACCCTGCTCGGCGCGCACGAATTTCCCGACGAGTACCGGGACCGGCGCGACGCATACGTCCGCCTGGTGATCGACGAGATGATCCCGCGCGTCGCCCGTGAAGGCCTCGCCGAAGGCTGCGACGCCTTTTGCGAAGCGCATGTCTTCTCGGTCGACGACACGCGCCGCGTGCTCGCGGCCGCGCAGGCGCACGGCCTTGTGCCGCGGTTCCACGCGGATCAGCTGACACGCTCGGGCGGGACGGAGCTTGCGGTCGAGATCGGCGCCGCATCCGCCGATCATCTCGAACAGCTCGACGACGCGGGGATTCGATCGATCGCCGGAAGCGCCGTGACGGCGGTGCTGCTGCCGGGGTCGGTCTTCAACCTCGGGCTTGCAAAGTACCCACCGGCGCGCAGGCTGATCGAGGCCGGCGCAAAGGTTGTTCTCGCGACCGATTTCAATCCGGGGAGCTCGCCGGTGGCGTCTATGCAGATGGTTCTCACGCTTGCGTGCACGCAGATGCGAATGCGCCCGAGCGAGGCCTTCACTGCCGCCACCGTCAACGCCGCGTATGCGCTTGGCCGCGGGGATCGCATCGGCACGATCGAACCCGGAAAGCAGGCGGATCTCGTCGTCTTCGACACGCCGGACTACCGCGGCGTGCCGTACTTCTTTGGCGTGAATCACGCGCGTACCGTCGTCAAGCGCGGGACGGTGGTGTCCGGCGCGGCCTGACGCGGCGCCCCGACAACGGACGTTCTAGGGTGCGATCTCCGACGAGGTCTCGTGCCGGTGCGGCGCGGTGCGCCATCGCGCGCGCATGCACCGCACGAGCGTCTGTACGTACGACGGCCCGAACTTCATCACCCTCGCCTTCGAGACGCCGGCCTCCCGGGGGTGGTAATGAAACGGGATCTCCGCGATCCTGCACCCGGCCAGCGCGGCGAGTACGACGATTTCGGGCAAGATGTCGAAATGCCGGCCGTGGGGTGTCAGCATCGCGAGCGCGCGGCGGTTGTAGAGTCGAAACCCGCTCGAAACATCCGACAAACGCAACCCGAGCAGCAGCGTGTACGTCCGGTTGAGAAGGATGCTCAACGCCCTTCGCGTCCACGGCATATCCGCGCCCCCGCCGGCCACGTAGCGGGACGCGATCACGATCTCGGCGTCGTGCCGTGCGGCGAGCAGTTGAGCGACGAATCCGGGCCGATGCGACAGGTCGGCGTCGAGCGTCACGACGAGGTCGCCCGAGCACTCCGCCAGTCCCTCGCGAAACGCGTTCGCGTATCCCGGCAGCACCTGCCGAACGACGCGAGCGCCCCGTTCGTGCGCGACGCCGCGCGTGTCGTCGTCCGAACCGCCGTCCACGACGATGATCTCGAAGGGAAAGGCCTCGGATTCGATGATCTCGCGCACCGACGGAAGCAGCTCCGCCAGGTTCTCGGCCTCGTTGTGCGCGAGGATCAGCACCGACACCGTTTCGTTCCGGGGCTCGGTCACTCGTTGGTCTCCCGTAACAGCAATGTTGCCCTCACAAGCCTGAACGTGCACGGACGGCGGTCCGGGTCGATTCGCATCCGGTCGATTGTGTCATAAATCCAGACCGTCGTCTCGCGGGTGTCCGGACCCTGGGGAACCGTGAATGCCTCGGATCTGCGGCCCTCCGCGAAATCGAAGTGGCTCGACAGGCTCCAGAAGACCTGCATCTCGGGCGGCACACTGGCGTCATTCGTGACCGCATACTCGAGCCGCACTCCGCAGACGTACTCCGGAGCCGGAAGCTGATACACGACGTACGGATCCTCACCGTCGCCGATCACCTGACCGTCGGCGACGTGCGCCTGGTTCGCCGCCACGACCGCGAGCGGCAGAGCCTCCTCGCGGTATCGTACCTGGCGATCTCCATCGACGCGGCCGCGATACGGCGCGGACCCGGCTGCCCGCAGCATTTCGAGCCGCTCGCCGAGCACGTCGCGATCGGGATACACGCGGTCCCAGCTGCGCGAGGCGGCAACCGAGGGCGGCGCCCCGGCGTCGATCG
Organism: Blastocatellia bacterium; assembly: GCA_044224215.1. Taxonomy (GTDB): domain Bacteria; phylum Acidobacteriota; class Blastocatellia; order UBA7656; family JADIYM01; genus DAOMFM01. The sequence goes on along the minus strand of JBGAKX010000004.1, from coordinate 63,571 downwards.
CCGCCGTCAGGACGTCGGCGCGGTCCGCGCGATCGATCCCGTATGTAATTCCGATGCGCGTATTCGCCGGCAGAACAGTCACGATCGCCAGCAGCAGCATGGTGCGCACAAACCGTCCGCGCGCGTCGGTTGCAAACATCGAGATGGACAGGTAGGCGCAGCACAGAAGCGGCGCCGCAAAGATCGCGTAACGGAACGAAAAGCCCTGTCCCGGCCCGAACCCGGATCTGCCGTACCCAACCGCGACGATCAGCAGCGCAAACGCGGCCATCGCGGCGAGCAGCGCGATCGCGTGTTCGCGATCGGACGGCCGCGCGAACGCAACAGCAGCGGCAAATATGACGGCCGCCGCGACGGCCACGACGACCCCGCCGGCCGCGACGGGCCACATCGACTGAATGCCGGGACCGATCGCAAGGCTGAGCACCTCCGCAACGGTTCGCACGACGCCGCCCGCGGACCGCATGCCCGGATGGCTCGGTATTCGATGAAAGTCGACGAAGTAGAGCACGGCAACGAGCGAGGCAGCGACGCATCCCGCAAGCAGCACGAGCGCATCGCGACGACCGTGCAGGTCACCCGAGCGGAGCCGTGACACGCCGAGGTACGCGACGAACGCCAACATGGCCGGCAGCAGCGTGAGACCGATCGCACCGTGCATCGGAAGCAGCGCGAGCATCACGCTGATCGCGACGACGCGAGCGATCCGGCCATGCCACTGCGTCAGCGCGACGAGCAGGATCGACATGGCAAGCGCTGGCGCCATCACAAAGAAGATCTGTATCGCGAAGATCATGTTCTCGCACATGCCCCAATGCAGGAGCACGAGAGGAATGAAGGCGTCCGTGTAGCTCACGCGCCCGCGATACCGGCGCACGGTCTCCATCAACCAGAGAGCGAGTGCCGCAACGACGAGGTTTGCGAGCACCATGACGACGCGAATGTCGCCAAGCGTTCGCCAGACGATGAAGATGACGAGCCGCTCGAGCGGCATCCGGTGCTCGTTCTGTGCCGTCCACAGCCATTGCAGACTGAACGGCTGGTTGCCGCTGAGGACGGGGATGTATTCCCAGTCGTCCCAGAACGGCAGGTTGCGGCCGTATTCCCACACGTACCACAGCACGCCCACAGCCATCAGGACGAAGACGCCATACACAAACGCGCGCTCGAACCCGTCGGACTCGGCGTGCGCGGCCCGAAGCCGGGCCATTGGCGCATTCGCCGCATCGTCGCCAGTGTCCGGCGTCTGCGTTTCGTCGCTCGCGGTCATCATTGCCTCGGCCGTACTGTCCGTGTCCGGACAGCCGCGCGTCAAGATGGAATCGCGCGTTGCGTGGCTTACAATACCGCGCGTGATCGAGTGCATCCCGAACTTCAGCGAGGGCCGCAATCACGACGTCGTCGACGACATCGTCGGCGCGATCGCGTCCGTGCCCCGAATTCTGCTGCTGCGTCGCGAGTCCGACGCGGACCACAATCGGTCGGTCGTCACATTCGCCGGCGATGCGGCTGCGGTCGAGGAGGCCGCGTTCCGCGGCGTCGCCCGGGCCGTCGCGTTGATCGACCTGACTCGCCACCAGGGCGCGCATCCCCGAATGGGCGCCGCCGACGTCGTGCCGTTCGTGCCGCTCGACGGAGCGACCATGGCGGAGTGCGTGGAATCGTCGCATCGTGTCGCCGAGCGAATCTGGCACGAATGCGGCGTGCCCGTGTACTACTACGAAGCGTCGGCGCGCGTGCCTGAACACCGGAACCTCGCGGACCTCAGGCGCGGACAGTTCGAGAGGATCCGCGACGAGATCGGCGCAGTTCCGCGCCGCGCGCCGGACGTCGGCCTCCCGAGGGTCCACCCGACGGCCGGGATCACGGCGGTTGGCGCGCGCGGCCCCCTGATCGCCTTCAACGTGCTGCTCGATACAAACGACATCACCGTTGCGCGAGCGATCGCGCGTGCCGTGAGATTCAGCTCGGGCGGCGTGCCGTTCATCAAGGCGCTCGGATTCGAGATCCGGTCGCGCGACCGCGTGCAGGTCTCGATGAATCTCGTGAACTATCTTGTGACGCCGATACACGTCGCGTTCGACGCCGTTCGCCACGAAGCCGAGACCCGCGGGGTCGGCATCCTGTCGACCGAGCTCATCGGTCTGATTCCCGACGACGCCATGCTCGCGGCCGCAGCCCATTACCTGCGCATGCAGGAGTTCTCGCCGTCGCGCGTTCTCGAGAACCGGCTGCGCGAAGCGGTCGCGGATCGCGACGCGTAACACGCGGCGGACCTGACCCGTCAGTCGTGCGGTTTCGCGCCGTCGAGTTCGGCGAGCAGCCGGCGCATCTCGTCCGCCCGCTCCGTGAAGCGCTGCCTGACGGTTGCGTCCGTCGCGCGGGTCGCGAGGTCGGAAAAATCGGCGAACGCCTGGCGCGCTGTCTCGGCAGCAGCCGTCCGGTCGCCGAGGTCCCGCTCGACGGCAGCCAGTCCCGCGAGCGCCAGCGCGCGTGAATCGAGGTTCTGCGCGGCGTCTGCAAGCACGGCCGCGCGGTCATATCTTGAGCGCGCTGCGGCGAGGTCGCCCGCGACGCGCGACGCGTCCGCGGCGCCGCGCCACGCCTCGGATGCAAGTGCCGTCTTGCCGGTCGCCTCGATGCGCTGCGCGTCCTGGCCGCAGAGCTCCGCGCGAACCGTCCGCCATCTCTGCAGATCGGCGGCGTCGCCTCGCATCTCTGCAATCGCGGCGAGCCGGTCGGCGGCGCGTGTCGCGGCTTCAATGCGTTTTTCGGCGATCGCCTTTTCATACGCGGCGGTGGCGAGCTCGGCGCATCGATCCAGCCACTTTGAGGCATTCGACGCGTTGCGTCCCGTCCAGACGGCGCGCACGGCGTCTGCAAGCATGTATGCGTCGTCGTTTTTCCCTGCCGAGACGAGCGCACTGTATGCGCGTTCCGCCCGCTCGCTCACGAGAGCCGTATCGCCGCGCGCTGCCGCCGATTCGACGAGCAGCGCCTCGATGGCCGCCGATCTGTTGTCTGGCGCTGCGACGAGCGACACCGCGACGTGGTCATAGAACGACACCACCGGTATGGGAAGCGTCCCCGCCGACTGGTTCGCGGCGAGCGCGTCCTGCAGCTGCCGGCCGAGCGCGCGCGCCGCGTTGGCGGGATCGATTTTTCCCGTCGCCGACAACCGGTCGTAGAGCTCCTCGGCCGCGTGGCCCGCCGCGACCGGTTCGCCCAGCGCCGCCGTCGAGCGAATGACCAGCTCTGCACACGATACGGCCTCGTTCACGTCACCGTGAGCGAGCGTGTCGACGAACGCTTCGCGAAAGTGCCCGATGGCGCCACGCAGAATGCTCGCGTCGGTCGGCGTTCGCTCGAGCAGCGCCTTGCCGATCCACAGATGAAGGGTCGCCTCGATCTCGGAGTTCGAGCCCGCGTGGTTTCGGTGTGCCGGCTTCAACCGCGCGAGCGCGGTCTCGAGGAGCGCGATGCCGCGATCCCGTGCTGCAACGGCAGCCGCGCCATCGGCGCGATGCGCGTCGGCGAGATAGGACCGACCAAGCCAGTACTCGACGCTTGCACGCACGCCCGCATCGCCGAGCGACGTCGCGATCGCCAGCGCCTTCTGCAACGGGATGCGCGCGGCCGCGCCCGTCGCGTTCTCGACGAGCAGAACACCTGCGGCAGTGTAATCCACCACCGCGCGGTCCTTCTGACGCGCCGCCATCCTGAGAGTTGCGGCGTCCGAGAATGCATCCGCCGCGGCCTGGGCCGCCGGCGATCCGTCGCGCACCGCCTGCGAGAGCAACTGTGCGACGCGCTCCCACGCATCCGCCGAGTCGGGCGCGGGAGCATTTGCCTCCACCATCAATTCGGCGCGGCGCCGGGCGTACGACCCCGCGAGCTGCGGGTCACCGAGCCGCGCCGCAAAATCGGTGAGCTCGGCATACAGCGGAGGTCCGACACGGCGCCGGTCGGCCGCCATCGACGTCAGCGCAAGGTCCTTCTCGGCCGCCTGGTCCTCGCGCATCGCCGCGGCAATGTCACCCTCGAGCGCGTACGTCACCGACAGGTTGCGCCGTGCGGTGATCGCGATCCGCGCGAGCCGCGCGGTCTCGGCGACGCTTGCGGCTTCGCTCAGGAATCTCCTTGCGGTGACCGCGTCGCCTCCCTGCAGCGCATAGAGCCCGAGCCAGGTGAGGCAATGCGCCGTCAAAACACCGGACTGCGCGGCACGCGCAGCCGCGAGCGCCTGCTCACAACGCCGGCGCTGCTCGATCTCGGCCGCCACGGATTCGGCTGTCGAAACCTGCTCGACCGCGCAGACGGCCGCCAACGCGGCCTCGAGCGGGCCGCCGTCCGGCGCGAACGGATTCGTCCCTTTGGTGAGCCGCGCACACTTGTCGACGAGCGGTTGATCGGCCGGATCGTCGGCGCGAAGCGTGCCGCCCGATGTCGCGGCCGGCGCGCCGTACGACTCGGGGTAGAGCCGGTCGACGACGGCGATCGCCAGTCGTTCGCCGAATGCGGACTCGGACGTTGTGTCCCGAGCCGCGCGCGCGCCGACCGTCATCGACACGAGAATCGCGACAACGGTGGCGGCAAACCGGCGTGCAGATGAACCGGGACGGATCGTCACGTCATGTCCCCGGCATCAGGCCGCGCACGAGGCCGGCGATACGCTCTGGAAGATCGGGCGCGCCGGAGGCCGCTTCGATCTCGGCCACGATGCGGCTCCCGACGACGGCTCCGTCGGCGTAGCGCCAGATCTCAGCAACCTGCTCGCTCGACGAAACGCCGAACCCGACCGCGACGGGAAGCTGCGTATGCGGTCGAATCCGCGCGACGAGCTCGCGCGCGGATGCGTCCATCTGATCGCGCGCTCCGGTCACCCCCGTGCGCGAGACAGCGTAGACAAACCCCGTCGCCGCGTGCGCGATGCGCTCGAGCCGGTCGGACGTGCTCGTCGGCGCCGCGAGAAACACGGTGTCGATGCCGCGAGGTCGCATCGCCGCGATCAGCGGCTCTCCCTCTTCGGGAACGACATCCGTCACGAGCACGCCGTCGACGCCCGAATCCGCGAGCCTCCCCGCGAGCCGGTCGAGACCGAACTGAAACAGCGGATTGAAGTAGCTGAACAGCACGATGCCAACATCGCATCGGCGCCGAATCTCGGACGCGGCGTCGAGACAGCGTTCGAGCGTGGCGCCGGCGGCGAGCGCCGCCTCGGACGCACGCTGGATGACGGGTCCGTCCGCCACGGGATCCGAGAACGGAACGCCGAGCTCGAGAATATCGGCGCCTGCTTCCGCAACGGCAACCGCGACATCGACCGTCATCTCCATCGACGGATATCCGGCGGTGACATACGGGATCATCGCCCCGCAACCCCGTGCGCGCGCCTGTTCGAACCGACCCTGGATGCTCGACATGTCGCGGCCGAGTATAGCATCCGCGAAACGGGCGAATCTTCCCCGCGACCGACCGATCTGCTAGGTTTCCGCCCGATGTTCCACCTCTACGATGTCGAGACCGAGAACGGCTGGGTGAGCATGCTCGCCGTGATTCCGCCCGACAGGGCGCTCGCCGCAGGGCTGCCGTCGCCCGCCGTCGTCGGAACCGTGCCCAAGGATGCCGCGGACATTACGCCAGCGAACTTCACACCAAACGTCGAGTTCTCGGACTTTCTGAACTACGTCATCGGCAAGTATGGCGCGGACGACCCGGCGCTCCAGCATCAGGCGAGCGAGCACGGCGACGGGTGGCTGTTCATGGTCGACCTGCGCGTTGGCGAGGACGAGGGCGAGATTCAGTCCGAGGACATCATCGGGGCGTTCCGCGCCGAGAACGGCTCGGTCGTCGACGGTTCGTACCGGGCGAATCCAAAGCACCAGCTCCTGACCTCACGGGGTCTGCCACAGCTGGCGGAGTGGCTGCAGGAGAAGCTCGTCGAGGAACTGCTGGCGTTGTAGCGCCACGGGCTCGCAAGAATCGCCGAGCGGACCCGTTCTTCTGCCAGGGATCGGGCAGACACCGCCGCAGGCGGGAACCGGACGCAGTCCTCTCACGTCTAAAGGCCCGACGGGGTAAGGAGACAACATCATGCTGAGGACGATCGGGCTCCGGCGCGTGCTGCCGGGTGTGCTGGGATTCGTGTGCGCGCTGGCGATGCTTCCAGCGTACGGTGTTCGGACGGCACATGCGTGCCCCGCGCCGCCCAGGCTCAGCGAGTACATCAGCGATGCGAATGCGATCGTCGTGGCAACGGCGCGGGACCTGACCGTCGAGAACAGGAAGGTCGACGACAACGAGTTCACCGTGCAGCTTGCGACGCTCGACATCGTGCAGTCGCTCAAGGGACCGTTCGACGGCTCGCAGCCGCTGACGGTCGCCGGAATGTCCGGCTTCGGGGACGGAAGCGACGGCTTGTATCTCGTATTTATCGGAATACCCGACGGCGACGGCGATCTTCTGGCGTACGAATCGATCGACGTCACGGACCGATGGCGCCGCGACGTCTTTGCGGCACGCGTGGTCGAGTACCTCGCGACCCTGGACATCGAGGACTCGGTCGAGCGGGCCCGCCGCCAGGGCGAATGGTCGATCCGCTGCATCGAGGAGGAGCCGACGCGCGAGTGGGGCATGGGCGAGCTGGGCCGAACCGGCGTCGTCTATGACCTCAAGGATGACGGCGAGGTGTCGATGGAGGACACGATCGACACGATGCAGGTTGAACGGCTGATCACGGTGCTCCAGTCGATCGACCGGCCGGATGCCGCATATCCGCTGCTGTCGTACCTCGCGCGGTTCAAGGACATGCGCGTGGTCGACCAGCTTCGTGTGTGGATCGCGAACCCGGGAGCGGGCGAGCGCGACGACACGGGATGGCTCATGCAGCTGGCCGCGGAGCAGCTTGACTGGACGACCGGACAGTGGCTCGCGGCGAAGTATTACGACGCCGAGACACCCCGCGCAAAGGCCGACGTCAAGGCGCAGTTCGAGAGCATGGTCGTGACGCTCGACGAGCTCCCCGAGGCGCTCGCGGCGGACGCCGAGGCACGTGCGAACGCCGAGGCCGAAGCCGCGCGCGCAGCCGTGGAACAACTCGACGGAATCGACAACAACGACACCGAAGACCAGCAGGTCGTCTACCCGGACGTCGTCGAGGGCGCTCCCGACGACGTGGTCGTGTCGGTCGAGGAGTTGCAGGCCGAGCCCGCATTGGACGTCGATAGCCCCCAACGTTGAGCCGCGTGGACGAGGCTCGCCTCGCGCAGGGACACATCGTCAGTCTGTCCCTGCGCGAGTTTTTCGCGCCCGGCGCTAGTACCCCTCGCCGTCGAGCGTCACCTTGCCCCGGAACGAACGGTAGAGGAACACGAAGTAACAGGCGGCAAGCGTCATACCGATCGTCCACCACACGATGCCGACCGACATGGCGTAGGGACCGGTCGCCGAGTTGTGGATCGTCAGGTCGTACTCAGCCGACGTGCTCGCCGGGAGCAGCACGGGAAAGAGCGCGAACGCCGCGCCGCCGAGCATCGAGATGATGTAGCCGGCGGACGCGACGAATGCGTTGACGTCGTTCACACGAATCCGGAACAGGATCATCGCGCCGAGCGAAACAACCGCGGCGAGCGGGAACACGGCTCCCCACGCGTGCGCGCGGAAGTTGTCGAGGATCGTCGGGCGCACAAAGACGGTCGCGGCAAGGCTGGCCGCGGTCAGTACGACGAGGGTCATCGCACCGAACTTCGCGATGTGCCGGCACCGCTCGTTGACCGCCCCATCCGTCTTGACCGCCACGTAGTTCGCGCCGTGCGTCGCGAGCGTCACCAGTGCAACGACCCCCGCGAGGACCGTGTACCAGTCCAGAATCCCCGCGTTGGCCTCGGGACGGAACGTCGTCCACAGCGGCTCAAAGAAGTACCCGGACGCGTCGAGCGGGACACCGCGAACGACGTTCCCAAGCGCCGCGCCGAGAAATATCGCGAGCAGCACGCTCGCGCCCGAAAAGACGACGTCCCACGCCGTGCGCCACAGATCGTTGTCGATGTGCGCCCTCAGCTCGACGCCGAGGCCACGCAGCATGATCAGCCACAGGACCATCATCAGCGGCAGATAGAATCCGCTGAAGCTCGACGAGTAGACCACCGGGAACGCGAAGTAGAGCGCGCCGCCGGCGGCGAGCAGCCAGACCTCGTTGCCGTCCCAGACCGGGCCGATCGCGCGCAGCACGGATCTCCGCTCCTGCGATGTCCGGCCGACGACGTAGTGAATCGCTCCCGCCCCAAGGTCAAAGCCGTCGAGGACGACATACGCGGTCAGCATGAATGCGACGAGTACAAACCAGAGTGTCTCCATCAGGTCACCTTTCGAGGGTTCTCGGGCGTCAGTTCACGGCACCGGCCGCGGGTGCGAGCTCGGCGTCCAGCGAATCGAGGTACGCGGGTCCGTGCTCGATTTCGCGCCACATGATGAAAAGAAACAGGATCGAGAGCACCGTGTACATGCCCATGAAACCGAGCAGCGTGAACATTCCGTTGCCTGACGAAACCATCGGCGAGATGCCGTGCTCGGTGCGCATCAGGTTGTAGACGAGCCACGGCTGGCGTCCGACCTCCGCGCTGATCCACCCCGCGGTGTTCGCGATGAAGGGCATCGGAAACGCGAGCATCAGCACCCACAGGACCGGCGCGGTGGTAAAGAGCTTCTTGCGCCACAGCAGGAACACCGCGAGCGCCATGATGGCCGAGAACAGCGTCCCGAGGCCTACCATGATGTGGTAGCTGTAGTAGAGGAGCGCGATGTTGTCCGGCCAGTTCTCCTTCGGAAACGCGTCGAGGCCCTTCACTTCGGCGTTCCATCGCTTGTAGCTCAGAATGCTCAGCACGTAGGGAACCTCGATCGAGTTGTCGAGCGTCTGGGTCTCGAGGTTCGGCTGGCCGATCAGGACCATCGGAGCGCCTTCGTCGCTATGGAACAGGCCCTCCATGGCCGCGAGCGTCACCGGCTGGTGCAGGGCGACCATCTTGCCTTGCCAGTCGCCGGTCGGAAACATCTGCCAGCAGCTGGCGATGAGCGCGACGGTGATTCCGACGCGCACGAACAGCTTGCCGTACTCGGCCTGGGCCTTTGTCAGCACGTAGAACGCGCCGAGCGACGCCATCGCGAACGAGCCCGTCACGACCGCCCCGCCCATGTTGTGACAGTACTGGCGCCATGCCCACGGATTCGAGATCAGCGCCCAGAAGCTCTGCAGCATGACCGAGCCATCGGGCATCAGCGTGTAGCCGACCGGATGCTGCATCCACGCGTCGGTCGCGATGATAAAGAACCCCGATAGCCACGAACCGACGAACACCATCAGGGCGGCGAACCAGTGGCCCTTCTTGCCAAGCCGCTTCTCGCCGTAGAGGAACAGGCCGAGGAACGCGGATTCGAGGAAGAACGCGAAGACGCCTTCCATGGCGAGCGTCTGGCCGATCACGCCGCCGGCAAACCGCGCAAACGCCGCCCAGTTCGTTCCGAACTGGAACTCCATCGGAATGCCTGTGATGACGCCAAAGAGGAACGAGACCGCAAAGATCTTGGCCCAGAATCGGGCGGCGATGTTGAAGCGCTCTTCACCCTTCCACAGGTAAAGGCTCTTGAAGATGACAATCAGCGGAGCAAGCCCCATCGTCAACTGGGGGAACAGGTAGTGATAGGTCACAGTGAACGCGAAGTGAAGACGGTGAACGGTCAACGCGTCATCCATCAGGAATGCCTCCGGAGAAAGGGAACGCCCGTGTCGTGCCGTCCGCTTGTCGAGGTCGGCGGGAGAGGTCCTGCCGTGCCCGAACCGGTTCACGGTTGGGCTGAATGGAACCGCAGGTCCCGTGACCCTGAACAATGAAAGGTTCCACCTGGCCGAGAATCGGCGCCGCGCCGCGCTGTCTCGCTGGTGCCGCAGTGTGACATCACGACGCCACTCATGGCAATGTTGAATCAAATGAACTTTTTGTGTGCAGGATCCTCGCCGTGCTGACGCCAAACACGGTGCTTCAGGGCCGCTATCTTGTGGAGCGAAAGCTCGGACAAGGTGGGATGGGCGCCGTGTATCTGGCAACGGATCAGCGGTTTGGCAGCAAGGTGGCGCTCAAGGAGACGCTCGTGTCGGGCGACCAGCTGCGCAAGGCGTTCGAGCGCGAGGCGAAGCTGCTCAACACGCTCCAGCACGCCGGGCTGCCGCACGTCATCGACCACTTCTTCGAGGGTGACGGTCAGTTTCTGGTGATGCAGTACATCGCCGGCGAGGACCTTGGCGCGATGCTCACGGCGCGCGGGACTCCGTTCCCCGTCGACGACGTCCTTCGGTGGACCGACCAGTTGCTGGACCTGCTCGATTACCTGCACACGCAGGAGCCGCCGATCATCCATCGCGACATCAAGCCCGAGAACCTCAAGCTGACGCCGCGCGGCAACGTGATCCTGCTGGACTTCGGCCTGGCGAAGGGTCTGGCCGAGCAGTTTACGCAGACCACCGGCAGCGTTCTCGGCTACACGCCGAACTATGCGTCGCTCGAGCAGATTCGCGGAACGGGCACCGACGCACGCAGCGACCTGTACTCGCTTGCGGCGACCTGTTTTCACTTGTTGACGGGAATACTCCCGCCCGACGCGGTCCAGCGCGCCGACAGTTTTGTGAACGGCCAGCCCGACCCGCTCAGGCCGGCAACCGAACTCAATCCTCTTGTTCCGCAATCGGTTGCGGTCGCGGTGCATTCGGCGATGGCGCTCCGGCGCGATGATCGGCCGCCGTCGGCCGCCGCGCTCCGCGCCGCGTTGCGGCCAGGGGCGCAGGCCGTGTCGCGCACCGAGCTTCACGTCGCACCGTCGCCTGCGCAACCGACGATGACCGTGCCGGTGGGGCGTCCGACCGCGCCCCAGACTCCGGCCGCAGGAACGGTCCCGGACCAGCAAACCTTTGTGGATCAAGGGCTTCGCGGCACGCCGGAAACCGTTCCGGTTCGGTCCATCCCTCCGTCGGGAACCGGTATGAAAGTGGCGATCGGCGCCGGTGCGATCGTTGGCATCCTGCTGCTCGTCGCGGTCGCTATCATTATTTATGTCCTGTGGCCGCGGCCGTTGCCGCCTCCTGGCGTGTCGGGAGGAGGAGGAAGCCCGCCCGTCACCGTTCAACCCGAGCCGGCGAAGCCTCCCGCCGGATCGGGGCCCGTTGCGCCAAAGTCGTACGAGCCGTCGGCCGGCGTGGTGACGCTGACAGCCTCGGCGACGAGCGTCCGGCCGTCGATGGGTGGAAACAGCTACGGCGCCGAATTGGCCGTGGACGGCGATCTGGCGACGGCATGGGTCGAAGGCGTTCCCGGCGACGGGGCCGGCGAGGCGTTGACCGTTCGTCTGTCGCAGTCGTCGCAGGTGAAGTCGATCAGGGTCGCGCCGGGATACTTCAAGAGCCCGAAGATCTGGGTGAGCAACAACCGGCTCTGGCACGTGACGATCGAGTTGTCGGATGGGCGGCGGATACCGGCGACGTTCGACGGCATGATGCACGAGCAGTCGGTTGCGATTGGCGGCGGGCCGGTCGCATGGATTCGCATCGTGATTGACGACGTCTATCACGGCGGCGATTCGCTGGACACGGCGATCAGCGAGGTCGAGGTGGTGACGGATGAGTGACGACCGTGCGACGTGACCTAAAGCGCCGTCGCGCCCTTCGGGCTTGCCGGCGCACTCCATATGCGCTCGACTCCTTGGAGTGCGCCGACAAGCGAAGCGCGACGGCGCTTTCATCGTCGCTACACTCTGCGCGCGGATCGATTCTGATATCGTGTCGCCGATGAGCATGCGAAGCCTGAGAGAGTTCCTCGCCACCCTCCGCCGCGAGCGCCAGATCGTCGAAATCTCCGCGCCAGTCGATCCGCACCTCGAGATCGCCGAAATCCACCGTCGCGTCATCGCCGCCGGCGGCCCGGCGCTGCTCTTCACAAATCCTTCAAACAGTTCGTTTCCGGTCGTCACGAACCTGTTCGGCACCGCCCGCCGGATCGACCTCGCGTTCGGGCCTCGACCGGAGCAGTTTGTCCGCGACGTCGTCCGCATGGTCGAGACGATCATGCCTCCCACGCTCGGAAAGCTGTGGAGCTACCGCCATCTCGGAATGCAAGGGCTCAAGCTTGGACTCAAGCGCGTGTCGTCGGGTCCCGTCACCGAAGCCGTGGACCGTCCCGCGCGGCTCGACCGGCTCCCGATCCTGACGACGTGGCAGGAGGACGGTGGACCGTTCGTCACGCTGCCGCTCGTGTACACCGAACATCCGGACACGGGCGCTCACAACCTCGGGATGTATCGCATCCACGTCTACGACCAACAGACGACCGGCATCCACTGGCAGATCCAGAAGGGCGGGGTTTTCACTACAACGTCGCCGAATCGCGCGGCGAGTCGCTGCCCGCGACGATTCTGCTCGGCGGCCCGCCTGCGCTGATCCTCTCGGCGATCGCACCGCTCCCCGAGAACGTGCCCGAGCTCATGCTGGCGTCGCTCCTGATGGGTGAACGGCTGCCGCGCGTCGCGCCGTCGCCGCCGGATCGCGTCCACCCGATCGTGGCGGAATGCGAGTTCGCGATCGTCGGGAAGGTGCCGCCAAACGAACGGCGGCTCGAAGGCCCGTTCGGCGACCACTACGGCTACTACTCGCTCGCTCACGAATTCCCTGTCTTCCACGCCGATGCCGTCTATCACCGGCGCGACGCGATCTACCCTGCGACCGTCGTCGGCAAGCCACGGCAGGAGGACTTCCTCATCGGCGACTACCTGCAGTCGCTGTTGTCGCCGCTCTTCCCCGTCGTGATGCCGACCGTTCGCGACCTGTGGAGCTATGGCGAGACCGGGTTTCATTCGCTCGCCGCGGCCGTCGTGCGCGACCGCTACGCACGCGAAGCGATGGTGTCGGCCTTCCGCATTCTCGGCGAGGGACAGCTGTCGCTGACCAAGTTCCTGATCCTGACGGACGCGTCGCGCGACCTGTCGGACTTTGCGGGACTCCTCGAGCACGTGCTCGCACGGTGCGAGTGGTGGCGCGACCTGTTCATCTTCTCGAATCTCTCGCACGACACGCTCGACTACACGGGGCCAAAGCTCAACCACGGCTCGAAGGGCGTTCTGCTTGGGCTCGGCGACCCTGTGCGCGAGCTCCCCCGCGAGTTCCGCGGCGAACCGCCTCGCGGCGTGTCGGACGTCCGAGTGTTCTGTGCGGGGTGCATCGCGGTTGCCGGTGCGCCCTATGGCGACGATCCGGCACAGGCACAGGCGATCGCGTCGCACGACGCGTTTGCCGAGTGGCCGCTGGTCGTGCTCGTCGATGATGCATCGGTCGCTCAGTCGCAGCCTCAGTTCCTGTGGAGCGTCTTCACGCGATTCGAGCCCGCGGGGGATATCTACTCGGCTGGCGCCGACATTCGCCGCCACCACCTGGCGTACACGCCGCCGATCGTCATCGACGCGCGCGTGAAACCGTCCTATCCCAAGGAGCTCTTCCCAGACGCCGAGATCGTCGAACGCGTCGACTGCCGCTGGGACGAGTATTTTCCGAACGGAATGGAGAGCGTCGCTCGGCCCTCGGGCGAGCCCGACGTCCTGCCGCGAATCGTGCAGCGCTGAGCGGCATCTTCCCGTAACTCATTTCTGCTCAGAGAGTTGGCGCGTTTGCACGCAACAGTGCGCGTGCGTCGCTCGATCGTGGTACGTCGCACCTGGTGCGAACCACCATGAGGCGAGTCACGTGTCCGACCGACTTTGAGGCGCTGCGCGACGCGATTGCCGTGCGCGCCGCCGGCGGTTGGACGCTGTTCGAAGGCGTGACAAGCCTCGCCGGTCTTGCGACCGACGGCGTGGAGCTCGTGGGGAGCCATGGCGAAGTCCTCTTGCGCGCCGGAGATGCCGGCCGCATGTGGCGCGTCACGGGATGGGAGGAGCGCGGCGGCGAGCTGCGCGTCGAGGTCCGTGGTCCGCTCGGCCGTCCGGGACGTGTTCTGCGGATTGCACCGGACGGCTTCGGGCCATTCAGCTGGGGAGACGACTGGTTCGAGGAGGCGGTGCGACACGCCATCGAACGGCACTGGGGACCCGACTCGGCCACGCTGACTCGGCGGGGCGATCGGATCTTCGGGAGCGTCCGCACCGGGCTCCGTGAGCGGGCGGCCGTGATCGCCGTCGCGCCGCGCTGCCCGGACCGGTTTGCCGACGACGCGCTCGCGGCGGGCATCGTGCTGCGCGACCGGCTGGAGCGCGCGACGGGACGTGCGGCGGATCTGCTGGTGTTCTCGGCGCCGCCGGCGGTGTCGGTGCTCGCCGAGCGGCTCGTCTGGTGTGCGCCGCGCGCGGCAATTCGGCTCTTCGACGTGGCGACGACGACAGGTCTCGCCGAGGTGCGGCCGCACGACCAGGGTGGTCTTCCGCAAGGTGGTCGTGCGATCTGGTCGATCGCCGAACCTCCCGCGAGTGCGCTCGTCGCGCGGATGCTCGCGGTCGCGCCGGCGGTGCTCAGGCACTCGCGGCGCGCGGGCGACGCGCGCGACCGGATCACGATGCGCGGGCTCGAGATCGCATCTGCTCGTGGCAACGTCGCGAGTTCCGGAACCGGGAAGCGACGCGCCCGGCTCGACGACGCATCGTGGCCGGCGTACGAGGCGATGGTGCGCGAGCTCGAGCACGTGCGATCTGCTGACGCGCCGTACCCGCAACATCCGCTCTACCGTGCGTTTCCCGAGCGATGGCTCGTGTCGACGCTACGCGATCACGTCGAAGCGATCGATCCGCTGATCGATCCGCGCTGCACGTACGAACAGGTGCCGGCGTTTCGGGGGCAGTCGCGCGACCGGATCGATCTGCTCGCGGTGCGTCGCGGAGGGCGGCTCGCCGTCATCGAGGTGAAGGCGGCCGAGGACCGCGCGCTGCCGCTGCAGGGCCTGAACTACTGGAGCCGCGTCCGCTGGCACCACCTGCGCGGCGAGATTGCGCGGCGCGGGTACTTTCCGGGGATCGAGCTCGACCCGCGGCCGCCGGTCCTGTACCTGGTGGCGCCGCTGTTTCGGATGCACGCAAGCGTGTCGCTCGCGGTTCGGTTGTTCGCGCCGGACGTCGAAGCGATCGTCGTGGGATTGAACACGAACTGGAGGCGGCGGCCCGTGGCGCTGACGCGAGTTGCCGCAGATTCACGCGGATAGGCGCGAATCTGCGGCAACGAAGGCGGCGATCGGAGTCGAACCGATGATGGAGGTTTTGCAGACCTCTGCCTTACCACTTGGCGACGCCGCCGGACGGAAAGGACCGGGAATGCTACGCTTGCGCTTCGAAACGTGTCAAGAAGTGGCCTTAAACCCGCCACCTACCGGTGGCGGTACTGTGGCAATGCATAACCTGGCCGTGTCGTCACGCGCGATCGGATTCGGCACGTTAGGTGCTCTCCTGGACCCAGTACCGCCACCGGTAGGTGGCGGGTGGATTTCAGGTGCCACAAAGAGGGTTCCCCGTTGCTGTTCCTGTGCGCGCGTCGATAGAATCCGCGCGTGTCAAAGATCCGTGTCCTTCCGGAGCTCCTCGCCAACAAGATCGCCGCGGGCGAAGTCGTCGAACGCCCCGCCTCCGTCGCAAAGGAGCTCGTCGAGAACGCGCTCGATGCCCGCGCCACCCGCATCGAGGTCGAGATCGCAGGCGCAGGCCGCAGCCTCGTACGCGTCTCGGACGACGGCGAAGGCATGACGCGCGACGATGCGATCCTTGCGTTCGAGCGCCACGCGACCAGCAAGCTGCGGACAGCCGAGGACCTGATGGCGATCGCGTCGTTCGGGTTCCGCGGCGAGGCGTTGCCGTCGATCGCGTCCGTCTCGAAACTGACGCTCACGACACGGTCGCACCCGGAGGTCGCTGGCACGCAGCTCGCGATCAACGGTGGACGGCTCGGAGCCGTGCGCGACGTCGCATGGCCCGGCGGTACCGAGGTCGCGGTCAAGGACCTGTTCTTCAACATGCCCGCGCGACGGAAGTTCCTGAAGAGCGACGCGACCGAGAGCTTTCACGTTACCAACCTCGTGACGCACTACGCGCTTGCGAACCCGGGCGTCGCGTTCAGCCTCGTGAACAATGGCCGCGAGACCATCGGCGTGCCGCCGGTCGGGACGCTTCGCGAGCGCGCGTACCAGCTGCTCGGCGCCCCGCTCGTCGACCGCCTTGTCGAGGTCGAGACGGAGGCCAACGGCGTGCGCGTCCGCGGTTACGTGTCGAACCCGCAGGAGCAGCGAACATCGCGCGAGGCGCAGTATCTGTTCGTAAACGGCCGGTACGTTCGCGACCGTCTGCTGGGCCGGGCGATCATGGATGGCTTTCGTTCGATGATGCCGTCGGGCACGTACCCGGCGGCGATCCTGTTCGTCGAACTGCCGCCGGACCGCATCGACGTGAACGTCCATCCCGCCAAGACCGAGGTCAGGTTCCGCGAAGAGCAGTTCGTCCGGCAGATCGTCGGATCGGCGATCCGCGACGCGCTCGAGCGCGCGCGCCGGCCCGTCGCCGTATTTCCGGCGCCCGAGGTCCACGGCGTCGCGTCGATAGACGTCGATGCCGAGCCGGAAGCCCATCAGACGACCGCAGCGCCGCCACCAGTGCGCGCGTGGCCGCCGCTGCCGCGGCCCGATCAGCCTGCACTGGCGATCGGCTACCGTGTTCCGTCGCCGGCCGCGGCGTCACCTGCGCTCGAGGAACCGCCGGCGGTTGCACAGTGGTTCGCGCGTGACGATACGCAGCCTCGCGAGACGTCCGGGGACGACGCGCGCACCGAACCGTCGCATCGCGGTCTCGCGCTGGTCGATGACCGGAGCGCCCACCACGAAGGCGAGATCAGCGGGCGCATCCGTCCGCTCGGCCAGATCCGCCGGAGCTTTGTCGTCGCGACCGACGACGAGGGTCTGCTGCTGATCGATCAGCACGTCGCGCACGAACGGATCCTGTTCGAGCGCTTTCGCGCGCGAAACACGTCTGAACCTCCGGTTCGACAGCAATTGCTGATTCCCGAGACGATCGACCTGACGCCCGCCCAGGCGGTGAGTTTTGAGCGGCTTCAGCCCGAGCTCGAATCCGCCGGGTTCGACCTGCTCATGCTGTCGGGGCGGACCGTCGCGATCACGTCGGTCCCCGCCGAGCTTCCCGCCGGCGACACGCGAACGCTGCTGACCGAACTCCTCGAAGCCGTCGACGCCGCCGAGGGCCGCGGATCGCTCGACGTGCTGCGCGAGGTGATCGCCGCGAGCCTCGCGTGCCGCGCCGCGATCAAGATCAACATGTCACTCACCGACGAAAAGATGACGTGGCTGATCGACGAACTGCTGGCGACCGAGAATCCGTGGACGTGCCCGCACGGGCGGCCGATCCTGCTGCGGTTCACCATCCGTGACATCGAGAAGCAGTTTCAGCGACCCGAGGGATTTCGGAGAAGCTAGCCCGTGCGCTCGGCGCGGCCCTTTGCGGAGCGTCCCCGCAGGTACGCGAGGAACTGCTCGGCAGGTTCCGGCAACCGCCGCTTCCGCGCCCAGATCGCCCGGTAGACGCGCTCGGGGAACAGATCGGCGAGCGGTCGCGCGACGATCTCGGGCGGCACGCTGTGCGCGAGGCACAGGTCGTTGACGATCGCGATCCCGAAGCCGAGCGCCACGTAGTGCTTCATGACCTCCCAGCCTTCCGTCTCGAGCGCGGCGCGGTACTCGACGCCCGCGCGGCGGAATGCATCGTCGATCATGCGGCGGTGCTGCAGGCCGGCCCGCGGCAGCACCAGCGGGAACTCGGCGATGTCGGCGAGCGAGATCCTGCGCGCGGTCGCGAGCGCGTGTCCGGTCTGCACGATCAGCGCGTGGCGCGTGCGCGCGCAGACGAACGCCTTCATGTCGTCGGGCACGCGTTCGACCGAGGTCACGCCGAGGTCGAGCTCGGCGGTCCGCAGCATGCCGAGCGTGTCCGCGCGGTGATGCACCGCGAGTCGGCATTCCACGTCCGGCCACTTCGCGCGAAACTCGCGCAACGGTGCCGGCAGCAGGTAGAGCGTCGCCGTCAGGCCCGCACCCAGCCGCAGCTCCTCGTTCAGATTCTGGCCGCGCAGGCCGGTCTCGAACCGCTCGACCTCGTCGAGCAGGTTCTGGCCGAACATCAGCAGGGCGCGACCCTGCTCGGTCAGCACGAGGCGCCCGGACTCCCGGGCGTACAGCGCCACGCCGACCTCCGTCTCGAGCTGTTTGACCTGGGCGTGCAACGCGGGCTGCGAGATGTTGATCTGCCGCGCGGCGGCGGTGAAATTCAGCACGCGCGCAAACGCGAGATACCCTCGGAGCCGGTCGAGATCCATACCCGACAGCGCCCGGGCGTCAGACGATCAGCCGAACGATGCGCTGCTTGTCGCGCTTGTTCTTGTCCTGATCGCGGAACGCGTTGTGCTCCGGAAAGTACGGGACCGAGTCGGCGTTCTCGATCTGCGGACCGACGACGGGTATCGACGTGCGGATCAGGATGACGCCGCGAACCGTGTCCTCGCTGGTCGTCGCGTCCTGGAAGATGTCCCGCAGGTAGTTGGTCTCCTTGCAGAGCCCTTCCCACGATGCAAGCGCCAGGTTTCTGAGCGCGCCCATCAGCGCCTCGTCGTGAATCTCGCGCAAGAGCCGCGTGCACAGACCGAGACACGCTTCCGGCGGCACCTGCCACTCGTCGTTCTCGGTGCGGTACATGAGAAGCTTGCCGATCCACTCGGCGCGCTTGAGCGGCTCGGAGCTGAGCTGCATTCGCGAACACGCCTCGATGAACCCGTCGACGCGGGCCGCGAGCATCGAGCGTCCCTCTTCGCTGAAGAGGCTGTCGAGAATGAGCCGGTCGCCCTTGCCGCGCATCCGGACGAGGAAGTCGCTGCGGTTGTCGATCGCCTTTGCAAGCTCGCGGTAGAGGTGCCACGCCTGGAAGATGTTCCGGAGCTGGTTCAGGTAGAACGGCGCGAGAATCCTGAGCGGCTCGTCGGCGACCATGCGCTGGATTCGGAGCACCACACCGGCCGCGGTTCGCAGCGCGTGCTGCTCGACACGCTCGACGTGCTCGCCCTGGTGGAAGAACTCGACGGTGAGCGCAAGAATCGTGAACGCCTGCTCGTACGTGAGGTTGGTGGCGTCGATGGCGAGTCGGTACAGCGTCAGGTCCTGCTCGGCGGCCTCGAGCGCGGTGCGACGCTCGGCCTCACTGCCTCCCCAGAGCATGTCCTCCTGGGCGTCCTCGAGCAGCGACGCAAGCGGAACCGCAGGAGTCGGCGCGTCGGGGCGCAGCGCCTTGGACGAAACGCTGCCGGTGCCAAACGGGCTCGACACGATGTTTCCCGTCGGACGCCCGGGTATGGGCACGGGTCTGTGAGACATCGGGCTGGTGACAAACCGCTCCTGCTCGGGAGACACCGCATCGACCGGCGACGTCATGCCGTCGGGACGCGTGTGCTTACCTTTTCCCGAGGGGGACACACCCATAGGAGACCCCAACCACTTCCTTGATACATCGGCTTGATGCGCCCGCGAACGGAGCGCAAGACGACGCCGTATCATACTGCCGCGGCGCGGCAAGGTGCAAACCGATTCGCGATCGGAAGCCGCGCGTTTCCGTGTAGCGATCCCAGACGGTGCCGGACAAAAACGCCACACGCTGCGCCGGATGTCCAAGAAATGCGACACCAAATGGTGCAGCATTGCTCAAATTTGGGACACGCTGGCTCCACTTCGTCCCAAGCGCGCGGGATCCGCCCCGAGAATTCGCGAACAATTCAGGCCGTTTTTCAGTTTATTACGGCAGATTGACCGATTGCACACTCGATCGGCGCTTATGGCACACAGATTGCTGAGAAATCTGCGACAGCTTCAGTTCTCGGATTGAAAGACAACCAGGAAAGACTTAGAGGGTGCTCGCGTTTCTGAACGAAACCGAGCTGTTGGAGACGATTATGAAGACCAAGAGAGCAGCGCAGCAGGGATCGACGACGATGGCAGCCGCTCCACGATTGATCAAGGCGGATGCCATCGCGGCTCGGCAGGCAGAAGAGTCGGCCCGAGCCGAGCAGAAGGCAGTGATTCGAAAGGCAAAGGCGTCGGGACCCAACCCGGCCCTCAAGCGCACGCCCCGCAGTGCGATGGAAGCGCGCGACATGTTCAAGGCCCTGTTCAACGAAGCGGCCTGACCCGGTCCACAGCAGACGCACAGCAACGGTTCAGAGGCGAGGCCTCACGCGGAGGAACGTGCAATCCTCTGTGTGAGGCCTTTCCTCATGGCCCCGGTTCGAAGCCTCGCCGACCTGCCGTATACTCACGTCAGATGAAGCGGTACACGATCAAGCGGGAGCTTCAGACACAGTATGCGGTCGATTACGCACGTGCGCTGAACGAAGAGCAGTACCGCGTCGTCGCATCCGGTCTCGGACCCAAGCTGGTCATCGCCGGCGCTGGTTCGGGCAAGACTCGGACCGTCACGTACCGCGTTGCGCGGCTGATCGAATCGGGCGTTCCCGGGTCGCGGATCCTCGTCGTGACGTTCACGAACCGCGCCGCGCGCGAGATGCTCGGACGGGTCGAATCGCTGGTTCGCGGCGATGTCCGGCGTGTCTGGGGCGGCACGTTCCACTCGGTCGCCAACAGGCTGCTCAGGCGCCACGCCGAATCGCTGGGATACTCCGCGAACTACACGATTCTCGACTCCGAGGACGCCGCCGATCTCGTCGACACGGCGGTCGACGAGGCCGCGATCGATACCCGCGCCCGCCGCTTTCCAAAGGCGGCCGTGCTGCGCGACATCTTCAGTTATGCGACCAATACCGGACAGTCGATCGGTGCGGTTCTCGCGATCGCATATCCATACTTTGAGCCGCTCGCCTCGCAGATCGAACGCGTCGAATACCTGTACCAGCAGCGCAAGCGCGAGCGGAACTCGATGGACTACGACGACCTGCTCGTCAACTGGCGCCGCCTGATGCTCGAGAACGCCGAGGTGTCGCGCGCGATCTCGGACCAGTTCCAGCACGTGCTCGTCGACGAGTACCAGGACACGAACACGCTGCAGGCCGAGATCGTCGACCTTGTTGCCGCGGCGCACCGAAACCTGATGGTCGTCGGCGACGACGCCCAGTCGATCTATGGCTGGCGCGGAGCCCACATCGGCAACATGCTCACGTTCGGCAAGCGCTACCCGGACGCCGAGGAGTACCGGCTCGAATCGAACTACCGATCGACGCCCGAGATCCTGACGCTCGCGAACGCGTCGATCGCCCAGAACCGGGCGCAGCTGCCAAAGCAGCTGCGCGCAATTCGGCCCGCATCCGGCTACGAGCCGGCGCTCGTGCCGCTGCGCGATGCCGAGCAGCAGGCGGCGTTCGTCGCGTCGCGCGTGCTCGAACTCCGCGACGAAGGCATGCCGCTCTCCGAGGTCTCGGTGCTCTACCGTTCGCACTGGCACGCGCTCGAGCTTCAGCTGGAGCTCTCTCGACGCAACATTCCGTACTCGATCCGCTCCGGTCTGCGGTTCTTCGAGCAGGCTCACATCAAGGACGTCATCTCGTACCTCCGGCTCGTCGTGAATCCTCGCGACGAGCTGGCGTGGAAGCGCGTCCTCAGACTGATCCCGCGCGTTGGCGCGCGCACAGCCGCGCGCATCTGGGAGCGGCTCGCGATCGCCGAGAATCCGCTTGCCCTCGTACGCGCAGGCGCCGTGGAGAGCGCGCCCGCTGGCGACGGTTGGGCGCGGTTTGCGGCGCTCGTCGGCGCGCTCATCGCGCCGGGCGTCGCGGGCGACCCCGCGAAACAGATCGAGACGATCCTCCAGCGCGGGTATCTCGACCACCTGCAGGGGTCGTACGAGAACGCGGACGCCCGCGAAGAGGATCTGCGGCAGCTTGCGCGGTTTGCCACGCAGTTCGACTCGACCGAGGCGTTCCTGAGCGATCTCGCGCTCGTAAACACCGAGCGGTTCGGCGAACCCGGCGGCACGGCCGGCGAGGACATCGTCGAGGGGGCCGACGAGGACGAACGCCTGGTACTGTCGTCGATCCACCAGGCGAAGGGGCTCGAGTGGCGCGCGGTGTTCGTCATCTGGGCATCGGACGGGAGGTTTCCGTCGGCAAGGTCGCTCAGAACGGCGGACAGCGAGGAGGAGGAGCGGCGGCTGTTCTACGTTGCCATCACGCGCGCCCGCGACCAGCTGGCGGTCTGCTATCCGCTGACCGTCGTCGAGCGCACGCGCGAAACGGTCATACAGAAACCGTCGCGCTTTGTGACCGAGGTGTCGCCGGCGCTGTTCCAGGTGTGGGAGATCGACGAGCAGACGCCCGATCCGTCCGATCCGGAGCTGGAAGAGGGCGAGCCGGGCGGCGAGCCTCCGTTGCTGGTGAACTGACGCGAAAGCAGAGCCGATCCCGTCAGGGATCGGGGGAACCCCTAATTGCACGACCCGTCGGACTCCACCGATCGCTCACGCGATCGGCTCTGCGTCACGACTTGTGCGGACACGTCGCGACGTTCACGCACGATTCGGCGAGCCGCAGCCGCTCGACCGGCTGCCCTCCGATGATGTGCGACTCGACGATCTCGTCGACGTCGGCGGCCGTGACGAACCCGTACCACACGCCGTCCGGATACACGACCACCGTCGGTCCGTGCTCGCACTGGTCGAGACACCCTGCGGCGTTTGCGCGCACGCGTCCCTTCAACCCCCGCCGCGCGAGCGCCGCCTTGAACAGCGATTGCATCGCCCGTTTTCCTTCCGGGTCGCAACAACCCCGCGGACTGTCGGACGGCCGCTGATTCGTGCACACGAACACGTGACGCTCAAACTGTGGCATGCGGTCCGCTCACCTCCCTGATCTGCTGAACGAGCGCAATGAACTCGGTCAGGATTCGCTCCGTGAGCCCCCAGATCAAATGCTCGCGATACGGATACGCAGGCCACTCGAGCCGTTCGCCGGTGATCTCGAGATGGACGACACGGGTCGGCCCCGCCGCGATCAGCTCGTCGAGCGACACCCAGAAGCACTCGGCCACCTCGTGATTCGGCGTCGGTTCGCTCGAAGCGTCCGCGAGCACCACGAACGGCGTGATGTCGATGCGCGGGAGCCGCGGATTCTGCGGACTGAGCCGCGCAAGCCGACCGACAATGTCGTCGACGCCGAGCGCGATCCCGACCTCTTCGCGCGTTTCGCGCAACGCGGTCGTCGCGAGCGACGCATCGGTCTCGTCGCGGCGGCCGCCAGGGAGCGCGATGTGTCCCGACCAATGGTCGCGCGGATTGTCGGCCCGCTTGATCAGCAGCACGTCGGCGCCGCCGCGAACGGATTCACGCAGGATGAGCGCCACGGCAGCCTGCCGCCGATCTGCGGAGGCAGGATCCTCGACCCGCGGATCGATCAGCAGCGGCCCGAGTCTCCCGGCCATGTCGCGAAGCGTCGGCATGACCGGGCATTGTACTCAATTGCCCGCGCTGCCGGACAGCCGTGCCGAGCCATGCCAATCACGGTGTCCGGTCGAATGCGCGGCGTGCTAGACTCACACGTCCCTATGAGCCCGGGTGTCTCCAAACGATTCAGTTTGTTCGCCTTCGCGTGTGCGCTGCTGTCCTCGACCGCGTTTGCAGCGCAGTCGCCGCTTGCGCCTCCACCCGCTCCGTCCGGGACGTCCGTGGCGCCAGTGCAGGTTGAAAAACCCGCGCAGGCCGAGCCGCAGTCGCCGGAACAGGCACCCGACAAGAATGCCAAGGGCGGCAAGAACGGAAAGAAGGGCGCGAAGGAGACCAGGCAGGTCGGTTCCGAAGTCACGATCGAATCCTCGACGCAGACAAAGACCGGCGACGTCTTCATCTATACCGGTTACGTCGACGCGCGCTACCAGAACATTCGGCTGCAGGCCGACCGCGTCGAGTACAACACGACGAACGACGACGCCGTTGCCGAGGGGAACGTCGTGTTCGACCAGGGCACCTCTCAGCGCGTCACCGCCCGGCGCGCCGAGTTGAACATGGCCACAAAGCTCGGGACGTTCTACGACGCGACGGGCTTCACGGATCGAACCGCAACCGGCGAGTTTCTGTATTACACCGCCAAGCGGATCGACAAGGTTGCGGCCGACGAGTACATCCTCTACGAGGCCGACCTGACGGCGTGCGAGGACTCGATCCCGAAGTGGTCGCTCAAGTCGAACCAGGCGCGGCTCAAGGTGAACGACCGCGTGCGGCTGCGCAACGCCGTCTTTGACATCAAGGGCGTGCCGATCTTCTGGCTGCCGTACGCGTCGATCCCCATCGATCGGAAGGAGCGGCAGTCTGGATTCCTCCTGCCGCGCTTTGGAAACTCGAACACGAAGGGATTCACGTACAGCCAGGCCTACTACCAGACGCTCGGGCGCAGCGCCGACGCGACATTCCGCGGCGACTACTTCAGTTCTCGCGGGCTCGGGTTCGGGTTCGAGTTCCGGGCGCGCACGGACGAGCGCTCGGGCATCCGCCTGGGGACCTACATCGTCAAGGATCGGTTGTTCGGCGATCCCGGTCCGGACCAGGGCGGCAGCGCGTTCTTTCTCGAGGGCGTTCAGTACCTGCCGCACGGCTGGGTCGCCGTGGCCGACACGCGCATCACCTCGAATCTCGCGTTCCGGCGGACGTTCTCGGACACCTACGAGGAGATCATCAATCCGCAGGAACGGTCGACGCTCTACTTCAACAACAACTACGACCGGTTCAGTTTCAACCTGCTCGCTGAGGGCGACTCGACGACGATCAACCAGCAGAACATCGTCAATCCCGACAACACGACCGACGTCAATATCAACATCCGGCACCTGCCGTCGGTCGAAGTGCTGACGTACGACCGGCCGCTGTTCAAGAAGTTCCCGCTGTACTTTTCGTTCGACGCCGCCGCCGAAGGCCTTCGCCGCGAGGAACGCATCGGCGACACGACCGTCTTCCAGACGCCGAGCATCGTTCAGCGACTCGATCTCTACCCGCGGTTCACGCTGCCGCTGCCGTTCGACATGGGCGGATGGGCCGTTACCCCGTCGCTCGCCCTGCGCACGACGTTCTACTCGAACAGCCTGAATCCGGCGGCGTTCCGGTACGATCCGTCGCGCTTCACGCTCGATCCGAACGACCCGAGAATTCTCAATCCTCCGCCCGGCGCGCGCGCCCAGACGATTCAACTGTTCGACCCGCTGAACCCAGGTCTTGTGCTGAGCGACAACCTGACGCGCAACTACCTCGAGTTTGCGGTCGAGGTGAGGCCTCCGGTGCTCGGCCGCGTCTACATGACAAAGGACGGCGAGCCCAACTTCAAGCACGTCATCGAACCGTACGTCGTCTATCGGCGGCTTGCGGGGATCGATCAGTTCAAGCAGACGCTGTTGTTCGACGAGCGCGACGCCATCGCCGACACGAACGAGGTCGAGTACGGAATCACGAACCGGTTCTTTGTCACCCGGCACGAAAAGGGCGCGGGAAAAAAGGCGAAGGACTCCGACGAGACGGGCGACACCGACGATGATGACGAGACCACCTCGTCGGGCCAGCCGCACGAAGTGCTCTCGATCACCGTTCGCCAGAAGTACTTCATCGATCCGACGTTCGGCGGGTCGTTCAGCCCGGTTCGCCGCAACCAGTTCTATCCGATCGACACGTTCTCGGGATTCAGCTACGGCGGCATCGAGCGCCGGTTCTCGCCGATCAACATTCTGGCCCGCGCGCGGCCCTTGTCGGCGCTGTTTGCCGACCTGATGGTCGACTACGACGTGCAGCGCAACGGATTCAAGGACCTGGCGATGACTGGCGGTGCGCGCGGTACGAACTGGCAGATCTCCGAGGCGTATTTCTTCTCGCGCAGGTTCCGCGCGCGCAAGGGCCAGATCGAGCCCGGCACGTTCGCCGGCAACCAGTGGATCACGGCCGTCGACCTCGGCAACCTGCAGCGCGGCGTCTACGGCGGGACGCGGTTGAACATCGACTTCACCGACCGGATCGACACGACGGATCTCGCGGACATGATCTCGAGCGGCCGTATCGTGAACTCGCGCACGTATCTCGGCTATGCGTGGGACTGCTGCGGAGTGCAGTTCAACGTCGCCACGTACAACCTGCCGCAAAACCTGCGCGACGAGACGCAGTTCTACTTCACGTTCACGCTTGGGGGGATCGGGTCGATCGGCAACGAGAACATCGGTCAGCCTACCCAGACGCGCAGGATCTCGCGCGGCCGGCAGGGCCGCTCCGCGCTCGACCTGCCCGAAGATCGCTGACCCGCGCTTCTACGTATCCAGCCGGACGATCTCGGCACGCACGCGCGCCTCTTCGAGGAACGTGTCGATCGCCGCGTTCACCTTCTCCTCGATCAGGATCTTCTCGATCGTGCCCCGATTGGCCTCGAACGCGGCCTTCAGCGCAGCCTCGGTCAATCCCTGCATCTCGGGCGCGGTGCGCAGCTCGGTGTCGAAGTACCGCTGCATCTCGGGCTCCGTCACGACCACGAACGTCCGGAACCTGAAATCGACGAACTTGGTGATGCGCAGCCGCGCGCGCACGATCTCGTTCAGACGCGGTCCCGTGAGGCCGACGAGCTGGCCGCGGCGCTCGAAGCGCTGCGGATCGTCCGGGCTGTTGAACTCGTCGCGCAGCTCGCTGACGGCCTTCGCGACCTCCTCGTCCGACACGCGAATGCTCGGGAGCTTGGCCGCCTCGAGCAGGATCAACCGCTGGTCGATCAGCGTGCGCAGCATCTGATCCTGCGTCTTGGCGTCCCAGAACTGCGACGGCGCCACATTCTTGAGCAGCGCCAGGTTCCACAGGATCTCGCTCTTGAGGATGAGGTCGCCGTTGACGCGCGCCGTCGTCTGGTCGATGACCAGCGCTGCGGGAGCAGGCTTCACCGCGCCGCTCTGCGCGGAGACTCCGGCAAGCGAGCTCGCCAAGGCTCCGGCGAACGCGACGGCACGCGCCGCCGCTATCCAGGACCTTCGATCGCGCAATCTCTCCATCATCAGAATGCCTGGCCGAACGACAGGTGCACGGCGCTGTGGCCCACCCCGTTCGGCGCGTTCAGCAGATAGCCATAGTCGACGCGGATCGGGCCGACGGGCGTGTCGAACCTCAGCCCGAAGCCGATCGTCTCGGTCAGCTTGTCGAACTGGAACTTGGAGACCTTCTTGAACACGTTTCCGGTATCCGAGAAGACCGCGCCGCCGAGGCGCCTGAGGATCGGGAAGCGCAATTCGTTGTTGATGACGATCAGCAGGTTTCCACCGACGGGCTGGTTGGTGACGGGGTCACGCGGCCCCGCCTCCTCGAACTTGAAGCCTCGGAGCGTGCGCGAGCCGCCGGAAAAGAACCGTTGGCTGATCGGGATCTCGGTCGACTCGCCGTAGGGCGCCGCCAATCCGAGCTTTGCAGCACCAGCGTAGACCAGCGACGGATAGCGAGGCAGCTTGTCGTAGCGCTGGTACTCGGCCCGCCCCATTACGTATCGCTCGCTGCCGCCGAGCACGGTCGATGCGATCGTGCCCTCGAGCGAGATGAACGTCCCGCCATCGGGATCGAACGGGCTGTTGCGATAGTCCCGGTAGTAGACCGTGGAGAGTTTTCCGAGCGTCACCGGCCGATCCTCGCGCGCGATCTGGTCGGGTGACAGATCGAGGTTCGACGTCCTGACACGCTCAAAGTTGTATCGGAAGAAAAATCCGGACTGATCGGACAGCCGCTTCTGAAGCTGAGCGATCACGGCGTACGTCGTCGACGTGAACGCGTCCATCACGTCGCGGTCGTACCGCAGCTGCAGCAGCCCGGGCAGGTCCCATCCGAACGGCCTCGGATTCGAATACGAGAGCTCGGCGATCTGAACCCTCGGGCTCATGCGCACCCTGAGCGATCCGGTGTTCAGCCTGCCGAACAGGTTCGCGTTCGAGATTTCGAAGAGCCCGCGCGGCCCGTCATCGGTGTTGAAGCCGCCGCCGTACACGATCAGCCACGGTCGCGCCTCTTCGAGCTCGATGTAGACGTTGCGCATCTCGCTGAGGCCGTCAGGCATGGTGCCTGCAGGCTCGCTGCGGATCAGCACCTGCCGGAACGCGCCGGTTTCGTACAGCTGGCGCTCCGTCTTGCGCAACGCATCGAGCCTGAGGATCTCGCCCTGCTTGAATTCGACGTATCGACTGATGGAGCGCGTCCCGGTCGTCGTGTTGCCAACGATCGAGACGTTTCCGATGAACGCGCGCAGGCCCTCGCTGACGACATAGATGACGCGGACGCTCGTACTGTCGATGTCGACGATCTGCGGCGTGATCTCGGCCGTGATGTACCCCGCCGACGCGTACTTCTGCAGCATCGCGCGCGAGTCCCCGCTGATGCTCGCGTCCGAGTACCAGTCGCCCGACTTTGCGGACGGCTCGGCAAGCAGCTCGCTCGTCGCAAACACCTGGTTTCCACGGAACGCCACATCGGCAATGCGCGTGCGCGGGCCCTCCTCGACGACAAACGTGATCACCAGGTCGTCCGAGTCTGCCAGGACGCCCTGCCTTCGCTGGACGACGCGCGCCTGTCGATACCCGATCGCGTGCAGCCTGCCTTCGATGAAGTCGCTGTCCCGCTGCAGAATGCTGCGGCTCGTCAGCCCGCGCGCGAGCACGATGAACCCGGCTTCCTGCGTCTGAAGTTCATCTCGCAGCTGTGCGTAGGTCACGGCCGTCGTGCCTTCGATCTCAATGTCGGTGATCTTGAATCGGCGGCCACGATCGACCGTGTACGTGACGATCCTGCTGTTGGCGGACGGACCGTTGTCGACGCGATGCGTGATCCGCGCAAAGAAGTAGCCTTCGCGCTGAAGCTCGTCGGCGAGACGCCGGTCGCCCTCGGACAGCTGGAATTCGTCGAGCCCTCCGTCGGTGTAGATCGGCAGCAGCGTCCGCAGGTGTTTCTGATCGATCTTGACGCCTTCGACCGCAACCGTCACGCGAGGGCCCGCGATGACGCTCACCGAGATGGCAACGGTGTTGCCGGCCGGGTTTCGCTCGACTTCGGGTTCGCCGACTTCGGGCGAGAGGTATCCGGCGTCGAGCATTGCCTTGCGGATCGTGACGAGGTCCGCTTCGAGCGCGGTGGCCGTGTACCGCTCACCTTCCTTGAGCGTCAATTTCGCTTCCAGATCCGGCAACACGCTCGGATCGCGCGAGACCATGAACGTCGAGACGCGAGTCGGCTCGCCTTGCTCGATCGCAAAGTCGACCGTCGCCCGGGATCCCGTATCGTCGACGACGACGGTTCGCTTGACCTGCGCGTCAAAGTATCCGCGCTCCTGGTAGTAGCGCACGATCTCGTCGGCGGCCCTGTCGAGCACTCCCTCGGTGAGCACACTTCCTATGTCGAGGCCAGTCAACTGGGCGCGAATGCCCTCGGTGGCGGTGGTCGACAATGCGCCGAACTTCACGGACGCCACGCGCACCAGGCGTGTGATGCGGTAGGTGACCACGACCCCGTCGCCGTCGACGGCAACTGCCACGGCGACCTTTGACGCAAGACCCGCCGACATCAGCCGCTCGATAGAGACGTGGACCTCCTCTTCCGACAGCTCGTTCCCCGCGCGAACCGACCGCTCGACAAACTGCCTGAACTCGCCGCCGTCGATCTTCAAGCCGTTCGCGAACTCGATGTCAACGCGATGAATCCGCTTGCCGAGATACGACGAAAGGTCCTGTGCCGATGCCACGACCCCGAGCGCGCACGCGACGGCGGCCACAACCATGCACCGCAGCGCGGCTCGGACGAGTCCACCAAACATCAGAATCGCTTCCTGACCCTGATGTCGAGCCCGTATGCGCCGTTCTCGTCGCGCGACGCGACCAGCGAGAACCGGTTGCTCAGCTTGTATTCGAGCTGTATCACCTGGTCCTCGCCGGACGAGATGTTCGTCGAGTAGAGAATCGAGAGGTTCTTGTTGACCTGGCGGCCGATCGTCACCCGCGCCGACGGATTCCTGCCGCCGACGAGCGGGTCGATCTGGAACCGGTTGATGCCGAACAGTTCGCCCGTGCGCTTCTCGACCGAACGCGACAGCGCCTCCGTCAACAGCGCACTCGCGAGGTTGACGCCCTGTTGTCCGAGGTTCTGTGTGGACACTTCGCCCGAGCCGATGTCGCCTGTAAGGATCAACGACACGATCTGCGGTTCGGTGAGTGCGGGCTCGCTGCGCAACACAGGGTACGTCTTGGTCGGAGTGCCCGCGATGCCGACGGTCACGCGATATCCCTTGATGTCGGACTCGGCCTGCATGTCGAACGTGATCTCGCCGCCCAGCCTTCCGGGGAACCGCACGACTCCGCGGTTGATCTGGTACTCGTTGTCCCTGAAGTCGAGCGTTCCGCGCGTGATCGTCGCGCGGCCGTCGATCACCGGATCGTCGATCGCGCCGGTCAGCACGAGCGAAGCGCTTGCGGCGATGTCCGCAAGATTGTTGCGGATGATGATGGAGTCGCGCGCCTCCACGTTCAGGTCGAGGCGAATCAGCGAGCGCGCCGTACTTGCGCCAGTGCCGATCGCAGACTGCGACCGGCGGCTGTCGAGGGCGAGCATGTCGTTGGCATCGATGTCGCGAGTGAACTCGGCGCGGCGCAGATTGACGGTCCCGCTGAGGACCTGCAGTTGGCGATTTCCCTGCAGCGTCAGATCGCCGTCGAGGATCGACCGCACGTCCTGCGGGTAGGTCATGCGAACCTGTTTGGCGTCGATGCCAAACCGCCACCGTGCAGGCTTGAGCCCCTCGAACAGAACGCCGCCGTCGACGACGACGCGTCCGCCGTTCGCCTGGGCCGTCATCGACTCGATGAGCGCCTGGTTCGACGTGAAGACCACGCGTCCCGCCCCGTTCGTGATCGCTACGGGAACATCAACCGCGCGCAGCCCGATGTCCTTGAGATCGGCGAATCCGGTAAAGCGCGGGTCTCCGGGCGGACCGCCGACCGATGCCTGAATATTCGCCGAACCGGTCGCATACACGTTACGCGCGAGCGTCGAGATGAGCTCGAGGTTGACGTCGCCCGAGACCGTCAGGTTCGAGACGGCAGGCGCCGCGAGCGCAAGATCGCCAGAGAGCGTGACCTCGGTGCTGTCGCCCGAGAACGTCGCCTTCTCGAATCTGAGCGCGTTGTCGGCGACGCCGAACACGACGTCGCCCTTGTTCGCTATCGTGTACTGCCGTCCGTTCGTGTCCACGTCGGCGACGAGCGACAGCTCCGAGAACCGGCCGTCGATTCGCAGCCGTTCGCGAATGCCATTCTCGGCCGACAGGTCGGCGAGGAATCCCTCGACCGACACATTGCCGGTCACGCGCGACGTGACGCCCTCGGGCGGCGTACCCGCGAGGCCAAGCGCGTCAAACCCGTCGAACGCAAGCGCGACCTTGAACGGCTGGTCTTCCTCGGCCACAAAGATCTGGCCGGCGATCTCGCGACGTTGTCCGCGAATGTCGCCTGCGAGTTTTACGGTCACCACCGGCGCACCCGACGCATCGGGTCCCGTTGAAACTGTGAGCGCCGGCGATCCGATCGGCTCGCGCTCGATGATCACGTCGGACCCGGCAAAGCTGCCGTTGAGTCCCGTCAGTTCGTTTCCATTTGCGCCGTTCCTGCCGGACAACTCGATGCGCCCGGTGACGCTTCCGCTCGCTGTGACAGGCGGCGGCTTGTCAGTCGACGCCATCAACGTCTCGAGCAATTTGAGGTCGATGTTCGCGACGTCAAACGAGGCTGAGTAGTTGTCCGATTCCTTGTCGTACGTTCCCCGTCCCGTCATCCGACCTCGAGCCGTCGCGAGCTCAAAGACCGGCATCTCGTTGACCCGTTCTCCAAAGCGCACGCTTATGCGTAGCCGTTCGAGCGGCTGGGCCTTCAGCGTCGCGCCGTCGACAGTCAGGTCGAGCGAACCGATCAAGTCTTTCAGCTTCTTCAATTCGCTCGGAATCGTCAGTCGTACATGCCCACTGACATTGCCGCCGAACGCCTTGAGGTCCTCGGACGCACCGATCGGACTGAGGTTGAAGAGCGAGACGATCGGATATCGCGTTATGGTCGCGTCGACGACCTGTCCCGCGCCTGGCGTCGTGGGCAACGACAGATTGAACGCGATCGACGCGCCGTCGCTACGATCCACACGTGCGTCGCGGAGCGTCACGCCCGCCGATTCCCGGACAACGGCAGCCGAGAACGACCCGAGCTCCTCGCCATTGACGACGACACGGGCGATCTGGACGCGTCCGTCGATCGACGGTGTCGCGAGCGTTCCGGTAATTCGTCCGTCAAAGTGGAACGGACCATCGATCGCCACCTTGCGCTGCGCGAGCATCTCTCCGACGGCGGGGCTAGCAGCCGTTGCAAGCGCGATGAGGTCTTCGCCCTTGGCGGCATCTGCCGTGACGGTCACATCAGCCGTGCGGTCCCATCCGATCTCGCCAACCGCCGTGATGTGAGAATCCCCGCTCGCAAAATTCGCCTTGTCGATTCTGAGCCGGCCCGGAACCGCCGTCAGCGCAATATCGCCGTCAACCGGATGTCCGCCCGTGTCGGACGGTATCGTTCCCTTGATGGTCGCGACGACCGTTCCCGTCGCGTTCTGCATCCGCATGCCGGGCCACGTCAGATCGATCGAGCCGTTTGCGCTTCCGCTGAGTTTCGGCGCGTCGGGCGACGCCGCGCCGATCGACTTGTCGATGTCGATGCCGCGGAACTCGGCCCTCAACGACGACTGACCCGTGTCGAGCCGGACCTTCGCCGAGCCGTTCACGCTGCCGCCAAACACGACTGCCGTAAAGCTCGAGACGTCGATCGCGTCCGACGTCGCAGCCACGTGCGCGCGAATACTCCCGGCGCGCACGGTTCGCGCCGACAGCGAGTTCAACCCGAAATTGCCGTCGGCGGATCGTTCGGCAGCGTCGACGGAACCCTCGAACCTCAGTCCCGATCCGGAGACGCCGTGCCCTCCGAAGCTCCCTACCGACAGCGTCCCGTCGAGCTGCGGTACGCCGCCGTTCCCCGTCGCGCTGCCTTCGTACCGAACGCTCGAGACGTCGTAGCCGCTCATCGTGAGCCGCGACGCGATCAGCGCGCCCTGCCATGCATAGTCGAGCCTGTCTCCCTGCAACTTTCCCGTCGCGCTCGCGTGCGCCAGGCGCACGCCCGCAACGAGGACGTTGTCGCCAGACAGGTTGCCGTTGAACGCGTACTCGGATCCGTGCCCGGTCACCGTTCCGTCGAGCATTGCGGTTCCCGTGAGCCCTGCCGATGGATCCGCGACCGCTCCGATCTGGTCGATCGCAACCGTGCTGTTGACCTTCAGTTGGTAGTGAGGATCCTTCCATTCGGCGACCGTTCCGGTGATCGACGTCGTACCGATCGGTGATTCGAGCGTGAGCTTGTCGATCGTCGCACCCTGGCGCGTCACGTCTGCGCCGAGCTCGGCGCTGATGCCGGCAATCTCGCGCTGGTCGTATACGAGTTTGCTGTCCGAGAAACCGAGCACGAGCCGTCGAACGAGCGTGTCGCCTTCGCCGGATTTTGGCTCGAGGCCGACGCGCAGGTTGCGCACCGAACCGTCGAACTTGTGTCTTGCGTCGCCGTAGTTGATCTGTCCGCCCGATACCGTCAACGTTGCCGCCTGCCACGCCACCTGATCCGAGGCCGATTCCGGCTTCTTCCGGTCCGGCAACCTTATCGAGTCGACATTCGAGTGGCCCTGGTCGTCAAAGCGAACGGTAACCACCGGGTTTACGAGCTCGACCGATTTCAACTCCACCGTCTGGGCGTACAGACTGGTAATGGTGAAGTCGACGGTCAGCCGATCCGCCGTCACGAATGGCTCGGTGTCCTCGCCCGGATACAGGGCAATTCGCTCGAACTCGGCCCTTCCCGGCCGGAGTGTAATGACGACCTGCCCGAGATCGGCGCGGATGTTCATCGCGGCGAGCTGTTCCCGGACAAGGGCCTCGGCCTTACGGTTCAATCCGCCAGTCTGATACCAGATCAGAAGGCCGATGCATGCGATGACCACAAGGGTGGCCAGCGCGCCGAGAGTGATAAGGATCCGTTTCCTCACTGAGCCTTTCGCGCCCGCCCGGCGAGAGGAATCCGGAGCGGGAGTACCCATGGTGTGTGTCAGACCTCAGTCAGATGCTGCTTGAAATCCGGAACGTTGTGTTCTGATCCCTCGCGCCGCTCGATTGGAACAAAATCGACCACTTCGATTTCGAACCCTTCGACACCCGCGAGCTTTCGCGGATGGTTCGAGAGAATCCGAATCTTTCGGAGACCGAGCGCATGGAGGATCTGCGCCCCGATACCATACTCGCGTGCATCGCCGTGCACCTCGGCCCCAGCCTGCGCACCGGGTGCGACGGCGGGATCGTAACTGGCGTACGACTTCAGATGCTGCACGAGCTCGTGGCTGCGCTCGCGAAGATCGAGATAGAGCAGCACGCCGCGACCCTCGTCCGCGATCATCTCGAGCGATCGGTAGAGCTGCCAGCCCGCCTTGTCATGCAGGCTGCCGAACACATCGCCGAGCAGACATTGCGTATGCACACGGACCAACGTTGGCTCAGGTGAAATCGGTCCCTTGTGCATCGCCAGATGGACATCGCCGTTGATCGTGTTCTCAAAGGCGACACCGTGAAACACACCGTACGGCGTCGGCACATCGGCCTCGGCAACACGGCGCACGAGCACTTCGGTCTTCATCCGGTAGGCGATCAGGTCCGCCACCGAGATGATCTTCAGGTCGCGACGATCCGCGAACTCGCGCAACTGTGGAAGCCGCGCCATCGTGCCGTCGTCGTTCATGACTTCGCAGATCACCGCCGCCGGAGCGAGACCGGCGATGCGCGCGAGGTCGACCGACGCCTCGGTCTGCCCCGGACGGACAAGGACGCCGCCGTCGCGCGCGCGCAGCGGGAACACGTGGCCGGGGCGCGCAAGGTCGCCGGGCCGCGTGTGCGAATCGACGGCAGTCAGGATCGTCGTCGCGCGATCCGCCGCCGAAATGCCGGTGGTCACGCCGCGCCGCGCCTCGATCGACACGCAGAACGCCGTCCCGAATCCGGACGTGTTCTCGGGATCGGGCACTTGCAGCGGAATCTGCAGCGTGTCGAGCCGCTCCTGCGTGAGCGGAAGACAGATCAGGCCGCGGCCTTCGCGCGCCATGAAATTGATGATCTCGGGCGTGATCTTCTCGGCGGCGCACACGAGGTCGCCCTCGTTCTCGCGGTCCTCGTCGTCGACGACGATCACCACGCGACCGTTCCTGATGTCTTCAATCGCTTCTTCGATTGTCGCTAGCATAGTGAGTTCGCCGGTCGCCGCGTCACGAGATCCGAAAAACCGGCCTTCAGCAGGCTTTCGACATACTTCGCGATCATGTCCGTCTCGAGATTGACACGCGCGCCAATCTCCATCGCGCCGAGCGTCGTCCGCTCGAGCGTGACCGGTATCACCGCGACCTCGAACCATCGATCGTCGAGCGCCGCGACGGTCAGGCTGATGCCGCTCACCGCGATCGAGCCCTTGTGCACGAGGTAGCGTCCGAGCTCGGCGGGATACTCGAACCGCAACATCTGCGATTCGCCCTCGGGCCGGCGGCCGACAAAGCGACCGACGCCTTCAACGTGGCCCTGCACGAGATGTCCGCCGAGGCGGTCGCCGAGCGCAAGCGCCCGCTCGAGATTGACGCGGTCCCCGGCGCGCATGCCGCCGATCGAGGTCAGTCTGAGCGTCTCGGCCGAGCAATCAGCTTCGAACGATCCGGAGGACAGCCGGACGGCGGTCAGACACACACCGTCGGTCGCGATCGAGTCACCCTCTCGCGCGCCCTCGAGCGTGCGAGCCGCTTCGACCTCGATGCGCGCGCCGCCGGCGGCTGGCGCGATGCGCCGGATGCGGCCGATCTCTTCGATGATCCCCGTAAACATTGGAGTTTCCACGCCTTCTGCGGACATGTGAGTCTACCGGCGGGACTCCACTATTTCAAGCATGCGGGCCACGAGCGCGTCAGGCGAAAGGGACGTCGTGTCGATGGAGACCGAATCGTCCGCCGTGCGGAGCGGAGCGGCGTCGCGCGTCGTGTCGCGATGGTCGCGCTCGTCGATCGCGGCGCGAGTCGTGTCGAGCGACTCGTCGCGGCCACGCGCGACGTTCTCGTCGTGGCGACGGCGCGCGCGCTCTGACGGATCCGCGACCAGAAAGAACTTCACGTCCGCGTCCGGGAAGACGTGCGTCCCGATGTCGCGGCCGTCCATGACGACGCCGCCGTCGCGGCCGAGCTCCTGCTGCTGCGCGACCATCGCCGCGCGAACGCCCGGCACGACCGAGACCCGCGAAGCTGCCGCGTCGACGGCTGGCGTCCGGATGAGCGCCGTGACGTCGCGGCCGTCAACCGTCACGGTTGGTCGCTGAGGATCGCCGCCGAGTCCGATCCGGATTCGCGACGCGAGCGCGGTCAACGCGGCGTCGTCGTCGAGCGCCACGCCATCGGCGATCGCCTTCCATCCGACCGCCCGATACATCGCGCCGGAGTCGATGTAGACGTACCCGAGTTTCGCCGCAAGCGAACGTCCGGCCGTGCTCTTGCCGGCTGCCGTGGGTCCGTCGATGGCGATGACAAGGCGTTTCATGCAGTGTCGCGTCCGATCCGAAACCGACGCAGCATATCACAGCAGATCGCGTCGAATATGAGTGCGCGGACACGCAGAGCCGATCCCGTGAGGGATCGGGGGAGAACCCGAGTTTCGCCGTTTGACGTTGGGGCCTGAGCGCTACCGCACTCAGCTCCGATTCGGGGTTGGGCGGTGTCGCGCACCGTCCGGGCCGCACTTGCGACACCGCGCAAATCCGGTCACACTTGCGCCTGTTTCCGGGGGGGCACGTAGGACCGTTCGTAAGCGATCCGCCGGCGGTGCGTTCGCTTTGTGTGGGCTGACGGAGGGACTGCATGAAGTACGGGAAGCTGATCTTCAAGAACATCCTTCGAAACAAGCGTCGCACGCTACTGACCGTCTCGAGCCTTGCGGTGTCGCTGTTCCTCATCATCACGCTCGCGACGGTCCTCACGGAGTTGCATCGCGGAAGCGCCTCGGCGAATCCGCTCCGACTGGTGTCGCGGCACGCCGTCTCGCTCACGTTCGATTTCCCCTACGCGTATCGTGACAAGGTCGCTGCCGTCCCGGGCGTCAAGCTGGCGACGCCGTACTGCTGGTACGGGGGCGTCTACATCGACGAGAAGAATTTCTTTGCCCAGTTCGCCGTCGACGACAAGACGCTTCGTGAATATCAGCCCGAGCTGGTCATGTCCGACGCCCAGTGGGACGCGTTCGTGAAGAACCGGCAAGGCGCGATCGTCGGTGCAAAGCTCGCCAAGCTCTACAACTTTACCGAGGGCCAGAGGATCACGCTCAAGAGCCCGATCTACAACACCGAGGTCGAGCTCTACATCACCGGGATTTATACCGGATCCGACGAGAAGACGCTGTTCTTTCACTACGACTACTTCAACGAACTGAACCCGTCGTATGCCAAGGACAGGGTCGGCACGCTCGGCATCGTGGCAAAGACCGTCGACGACGTGCCGAAGATCGCCCAGGCGGTCGACGCGATGTTCGTCAACACGGACGCTCCCACGAAGACCGAGACCGAGCGCGAATTCGCGATCAGCTTCGAGACGATGCTCGGCGGCGTGAAGCAGTTCATGTACGGCATCATCGGCGCGATCACGTTCTCGCTGCTGCTCGTGATGGGCAGTTCGATGGCGATGACCGTTCGCGAGCGCACGCGCGAGGTGGGCACGCTCAAGGCGCTCGGGTTCCAGCGCGGCACGATTGCGATGCTGTTCGTCGGCGAGGCACTCGTCCTCGCGTTGATTGGCGCCTTTGTCGGCATCGGCGGGGCGGCGCTGGCGTTCAACATGGTCGACCTCAGCCTCTACATTCCGAACTTCATGTCGTTCAGGCCCGATACACAGACGCTTGTCGCCGCGTTCGTGGGAGCCGTGCTCGTCGGTGTCTTCAGTGTCGCGTATTCCGCGTTCCGCGTGTCGAACATGACGATCGCGGAAGCGCTCCGAAGGGTCGAGTAATGGCGCTTCCGCTGAAGTACAACATTCGGAACATCTTTGTCCGCAAGGGGACGACGATCTCGACGGCGCTCAGCATCGGAATCACCGTGGCCGTGTTCCTGATGGTGATGGCGCTCGCGCAGGGCATCGACATGACCCTGTCGTCGAGCGGCGAGCCGCTGAACCTGATCGTCGTTCGCAACGGCAGCACAGCGGAGCTCACGAGCGATGTGAGCCAGGAGAACCTCGACACGATCAAGTTTCTCGACGGCGTCGCAACGGCGAATGGCGAGCCGATGGTTGCGCCCGAGGCGATCACGCTGATCTATCGCGCCCGGAAGGGCCAGGCACAGGGCTCGAATGTGACGATCCGCGGCGTCGGCCCGAAGTCGAACGAGCTCCGTTCCGGGTTCAAGATCGTCGAAGGCCGCACGTTCACGCCCGGGCTTGCCGAAGCGATCGTGTCGCAGCGTATCGCCGACAGGTTCCAGGCGCTCGGCATCGGCGACAAGTTCAAGATCCAGGCGTCCGAGTTTACCGTCGTCGGGATCTTTGACGCCGGCGGCAAGGCGTTCGAGTCCGAGATCTGGGTCGACGGAAATGCCCTCAAGAACGCGATGAACCGACCGTCGTACTCGTCGGTGCTGTTGCGGGCGAAAGATCAGGCGGCGCTCGAGGCGCTGTCCAAGCGGATCACCGATGATCAGCGACTGCAGCTCAAGGCCGTATCCGAGCTGAAGTGGTACGAGGATCAGCAGGGACCGACGTCGGGTGCGATCAAGGGTCTCGGCACGTTCATTGCGCTCATCATGGCGATCGGCGCGGGGTTTGCCGGGATGAACACGATGTACGCAACGGTCGCCAACCGCACGAGAGAGATCGGAACGCTGCGCGTTCTCGGTTTTGGTCGAATCAGCATCCTCGTGTCATTCGTGCTCGAGTCCGTGGCGATCGCGCTGCTCGGCGTCGCGATCGGGATTCTGCTCGCGTTGCCGCTCAACCTCGTCTCGACGGGCACGAGCAATTTCCAGACATTCAGCGAGATCGCGTTCAACTTCAGGTTGACGCCGTCGTTGATGTTCGCGGGACTCATATTCGGAGGCGGGATCGGGCTGCTCGGCTCCCTGCTTCCGTCCATACGGGCGTCGCGTTACAAGATCGTCGATGCCTTGCGCGAGTCGTAGCTGAGCAGCCGGGCGCGCGGCCCGACCGGAAAAGGGAGTCATGGCTGTCGACAACAGATCACTTGACGAGCGTCTGAAGAGCCTGCGGATCGACCGCTCGCCGGGCGGCTCGGGCAACAACAAGCAGGGCGTGCCGCGCATGGCGCTGCTCGGGTTGTCCATCGTGGTCGCCGTGGTGGCGGTGTCGGCGTACCTCTTTCTAAACAGGTCGCGAACGGTCACGGTGGCCGATGTCACGGTCGAGTCCGGCGGCGCCGCGGCGGGCGACACCGTGCTCACCGTAAGCGGGTATGTTGTCGCGGCGCACCGCATCGCGGTCGGCTCAAAGGTCCTCGGCCGCGTCGAGTGGATCGGCGTCGACAAGGGCGACAAGGTGGAGAAGGGCCAGGTGCTCGTCCGGCTTGAGGACAGCGAGTTTCGCACGCAGGTCGCGCAGGCACGCGCAAACGTCGCGCTCGCCCAAGCGCGACTCGACGAGCTGAAGTCGGGCTCGCGTCCTCAGGAGAAGCAACGCGACCGCGCGACGGTCTCGCAGGCCGAGGCGAACCTGCGCGACGCCGAGCTCGAGTTCGGTCGCGTCGAACAGCTGTATCGCGCCGGCGTGACGTCAAAGGCCGAGTTCGATCGCGCGCAGGCCCGGCGCGATGTCGCGCGATCGCAGCTCGAAACGGCCCGCGAGTCGAGCAAGCTGACGGACCTTGGACCGCGAGAGGAGCAGGTGCGCGCAGCCGCGGCCGAGGTCGACCAGATGAAGGCTGCACTGGCGTACGCCGAGACACAGCTTGCCAACACCGTTATCACGGCGCCTGTGACGGGAACGGTGCTGCAGCGCATCGTCGAACTGGGCGAGATGGTCAGCCCGTCCGCGTTCGGCGACAGCGGAACGCGGACGGCGGTCGTTTCGCTCGCCGACCTCAACGATCTCCAGATCGAGCTCGACATCAGCCAGGCGGACTTCTCGAAGCTGAAGATGGACCAGCCGGCAGAGATCATCCCCGAGGCGTATCCGAACCTGCGCTACAAGGGCTTCATCGAAGAGATCGCGCCCGAGGCGAATCGCGCAAAGGCGACGGTGCAGATAAAGGTCAAGGTCGAGAATCCCGACGAGCAGTTGCGGCCCGAGATGAACGCTCGCGTGAATTTTCTGGCTCCGCAGCAGAAGGCGCCAGAAGCGACGCAGGCCGTGTCACGCGTCCTGGTGCCTGCCGCTGCGGTCGTGTCGCGCGGCGGAAGCGATTTTGTGTTCGTCGTGAAGGGCGATCGGGTCGAGATGCGGACGATTCGGAAGGGTGAGGCGTCCGGCGACCGGTTCTACGTCCTGGACGGACTGGCGGGCGGCGAGCGCGTCGTGACGAAGAATGCCGAGTCGCTCGGCGACGGCGACCATGTGCGGATCGAAGGTCAATAAGGATGCGAGGGGTCTATGAGTGATCTGGTTGGCAGGCTGCGGGGCGTGACAAAGCTGTATACGCGCGACAAGTTCGAGGTCCTTGCGCTGGACAATGTCGACCTCGACATTCCACGCGGCGAGTTTCTTGCGCTGATGGGGCCGTCGGGATCGGGGAAGTCCACGCTGCTCAACCTTGTCGCGGGGATCGACCGGCCGACCTCGGGCGACGTGTCGGTGATGGATACGAACCTCGGCAACCTGAGCGAAAGCCAGCTCGCGCAGTGGCGCAACCGGCACGTCGGGTACATCTTCCAGTCGTTCAACCTGATTCCGGTGCTGACAGCGTTCGAGAACGTGGAGCTGCCGCTGCTCCTGACAGGGCTCTCCAAGTCCGACCGCAAGCGAAGCGTCGACACGGCGCTCGAGCTCGTGGGGCTGTCGGATCGGATGGATCACCGGCCCAAGCAGCTCTCGGGCGGACAGGAGCAGCGCGTCGCGATCGCACGGGCGATCGTCGTGGACCCGGACATCATTCTTGCCGACGAGCCTACGGGCAACCTCGACGCGCGAAGCGGTGAAGAGGTGATGACGATCCTGGCGACGCTCAACCAGCAGCTGAACAAGACGATCGTGATGGTGACGCACGATCCGCACGCCGCCGGCTTTGCCAAGCGCCAGCTGCACCTCGAGAAGGGACTGCTGGTCGAGAACGCGCTCGAGCGGACCGACGCTTAAGGGACACGCCGCCGGTCAGCGCGAATCCGCGGCCCTGTCCTTCTGCCAGCCGCCCGAGCCATCGTCGATCGCAAAGCCGCGGACGTCGTCGACGCGCACGAACAGGCGGTCGAACATCCCTGTCGGAAGATGATTCGACGAGTGCTCGACCGTGCACTGCTCGAGCTCGATCACATCCGGATCGATCACGACGCGGCTGGTGTTCTCGAGGCGGGTGTCCGCCATCCGGTTCGTCTCGCCGA
Organism: Blastocatellia bacterium; assembly: GCA_044224215.1. Lineage (GTDB taxonomy): Bacteria > Acidobacteriota > Blastocatellia > UBA7656 > JADIYM01 > DAOMFM01. The sequence continues at coordinate 21,863 of JBGAKX010000004.1, read as the reverse complement.
ACGCGGCGGCCGAGACCGTTCCGCGCACGACGCCGAACGACGTGTAGAGAATGATCCTGCGCTGGTGGCTGGCATCCGTTTCGACGGCCGCGCGGATCGTCGTAAAGAGCGCGTCGCTCAACCGCACGCGGACCGGGCTTGCGTTGCTTTCCATGTCTGGGGACTCCTCGTGGCGCGACGATCAGGACGAGCCGACGGCTCGCACGTAACCGCGAATTCCGGCCGTCAACGACGCTGCAATCTTCTGCCGGAACGCCGGCGTCCTCAACCTGTTTTCGTCGTCGGGGTTCGACACGAACGACACCTCGGCGAGGATGCTCGGCATGCGCGCGCCGCGCAGCACGGCAAACGACGCGTGCTTGATGCCACGGTCCTTTGCCGAGCTCGGGCTCTTCGCGCTGATTCCGCGAACGAGGCTCCCCTGGACGTAGCCGGCAAGCGCCCGCGACTCGGCGAACTGGGACGCGAACGTCACGCGCGCGTACGCCTGCGACGGGTCCTTCTCCTTTGCAGGCTGCGCCGCCTGGGGCGCCGCCGACGGATCGAGCACGAACGTCTCGACACCGCTCGCCGACGACTGCTGGCTGGCGTTCGCGTGGACCGAGATGAACAGGTCGGCGTTGCGCGCATTCGCGATCGCGGTGCGCTCTTCGAGCGACACGAACCGGTCGCTGTCCCGAGTCATGATGATCTCGACGCCAGGCAATTCCGCGCGCAGTGACGCGCGCAGGCGACGCGCGATGTCGAGACAGACGTCCTTCTCCGCGAGCCCTCCCGGTCCGATCGTGCCCGTGTCCTGCCCGCCGTGGCCCGGGTCGAGCACGATGCACCGCACGGGTCCGCGCGCTTCGCGGGGCGCGCCCGAGGGCCCGGGCGAGAGCCCGGGCGCAAGTGGCGCCGGCGGAGCGGGAATGTCGGGCTGCGCACCGCGCGAGGGCGCGAGACCCGCGACGTCGAGACCTGCCGCATCGAGTGAAACGGGTCCGCCGGGTGACGCGGAGCGCGGCGCGAGATCGCCGGGCAGCCGTGCGCCGCCGCCGCGAAGGTCGATGATCAACCTCGAGGGATCGTCCATCATGAACGCCGACGCCGAGTCGAGCTTTGCGAGATCGAGCGAGATGTCCACACCGTCGCCCATCTGCTGCACCTGCATCCCGCGCAGGATGCTGCCGCGCGGCGTCGACAGCCGGCGGCCGACAAGCGTCTGCGACAGCTCGACTCCCGGAAGGTGGTAGCTGACGCGCGTGCCGTCGCGTTTCTCGTTGTACTGAATGCCGCGGTTGAGGTCGACGACGATTCGAGCGTAGTCCGGACCGGCGAACGAGCGGATGTTGACGACACGTCCAGCAACCGGCGTGTCGGCGCTGGTGACCACGGCAATCTCGGCGCCGGGCGTCGTCACCGTCCCGATGATGTCGGTTCCCGTGTCGCCGCCGGACATGCTCGGATCGAGCCGCGCGAGATTCGCGTCCGCCTCGCGACCCGATACGGAATGCGGGAAACGGCGGGCGATCTCGCGATACGCCGCCATCGCGCCGTCGACGTCCTGGATCTGCCGCTCATAGATGTCGGCGATCGCCGTCAGCGCTTCGCCGAGATACGGGCTGTCGGGGCTGTTGATGACCAGCCGCCGGTAGAGATCGATCGATTCGACGAACTGTGCCGCGTCGCCGGTCCTGAGCGCCATTTCGCGTGTCAGATCGGCCATTCGCATTTCGGCCCGGTCGCGAAGCTCGGCGACGGTCGACGCCTGCGTGACCTGGCGATAGAGGTCGATCACGCGCGGATAGTCGTCGGGCGAGCGATCCTCGAACGCGCGCTGCTTGAGCGCAGCTTCCTCGCTCGCGGCGCTCGCGTAGATGCGCTCGGGAAGCGTGCGGTCGTGCTCTTCGACGCGAGCGGCGTGCAGCGACGTTCCGACGCTCGCCCACAGCCCCACAACGAGCGTGAGGAGAACCGCCGGAATTCGGTGGCGCGTGATCCTCAAACAGATGACTCCGACAGGGGGCGGACAGTGTGCAACGCCGGATTCGAAGTCCGGCAACGAGCTAGAAGTTGTTCGAGAAGACCTCGGTCCCGCGGTCGTCGTACGTCGATTGTGCCTGCACGCGGATTTCGTCGCGCTCGCGGTCGTCCATCGACGACTTTCCATACGTCACGAGGTACTTCCGTTTCGTCTTTCCGTAGTACCGCGAAGTAATCGACGCGACGTAGTTCTGCGTCTCGCGAATCTGCGGCACGCGATACCCCTCGCGGATCACGCGGTACTCGCCGGCGTTGTACGCCGCAAGCGCAAGCTCGACGTTGTTGTTGAAAAGGTCCAGCAGGAACCTCAGGTAGCGCGTGCCCGCGTCGATGTTCTGCTTGGGGTCGAAGATGTCCGTCACGCCAAACCGCTTCGCGGTCCCCGGCATGAGCTGCATGTAGCCGCTCGCGCCCTTTGGCGACACGGCGTTCTTCTTGAACCTCGATTCCTGGTTCATCACCGCGTGGACGAGTTTCGGATCGACACCGTGGCGCTGTCCGGCTTCGATGATGTAGCGATCGATCACCGGATCGCCCGTCGTCAGCCCGCCAAGCGTCGGGTCCCATACGGCGCCATTCGCACTCAGGACGGCATTCGTCAGCGTCTCGACCGCAAATCGGGGATCAACCCCGTTCGCGTTCAGGCGCGAAGCGTCCTCCGGAGCGGGGTCCGCCGGACGCGCATCGTTGATCTGCTCGAACACGGCTGGCGCGTCGTCCCCGTTCGAATCCTGGTCGGTCTGAGGAACCGGCGCGACGTCGACCTCGGTGGTTCCGGTGGCTTCCATCTGCCCCTGGACGGCCGACGGCGACGCTGACTGGGCGCGTGCCTCGCCCGCGGCAAGACAGCACGCACACATCGCCACGGCAATCAGAAGACGACGCACCACGGAACCTCCACTGTAGCTGCTTTCCGCGCAGCGAAACCCCGGCAGCACGTCACCCTCGTGCGGATGCGAGCAAACCGGGACGACCGCGGGATTGTCAGAAACCGGGACAAGTCTAAGACCCGGTCTAGCCGTTGTCAACAATCGACTTGTGGGGTCGTGGCGTCATCTTCGCCTGGCCCGCCGGCATCGGCCCTCGACCCAGGCAGCCGGCGAACCGCGAGCACCGACAGAACCAGCGCGCCGCCCAGCACGGCGCACGCCGTCGCAAGTCCGTGAAGCTCGTCGGCGGCCCGGTACACGAGCGGGCCCGCGGTCATCCCTGCGAATACCCAGAACGCGCACTCGGCGGGCCACCGGAGCGCCCGATATCGCAACGACGCCGCAAATACGCCCAGCAGCAGGAGCTCGCCGGTCAGCATCACCATCGGATGGGACCACGCGTAGTCGTACAGCGGCTTGACCGTGACGCCGGCGACGAGACCCGTCGCGCCGAACGCCGCGACGACTGCAAGGTGCGAAGCCGCCCGCGTTCGAGCGCTCTGGCTACCGTCCATCGTCCGACGCGGTGAAGACCTGTGACGAGATGCCGCCCAGATCGAGGATCTGGTGGTCGCGCAGTTCCGAATCGACCGCCATCGCGAGATCCTCCACCAGCCGATACCCCGTCATGACGAGGTACGTGTATGCATTCAGGCTGCGCTCCTGCAGGCCGTGATTCGGGTGCACGTGCGCCTGCAGGCTCCCGAGGCGTCCACGGATCGCGGCGTCGTGCTCCGCGGCACGGTGGACAAACTTCGTCCGGAGCTTTCCTAGCTGATAGAGCATCTTCCGGCGGCTGAGCTCGAGCGACTTGACCAGTGTCGCGTCGACACCGGCGAGCGCGGTCTGCAGCTGCTCCAGGTTTGCCTGCAGCTCGCCCTCCGTCCGGTCAAAGAGGTGGGCCGTGGATTCGTCGACCGAACGCTCGACGATCTTCCGGATGACGACGTCGTCGTCCTCGAACAGCTCTTCAAACCCGATCCGGAACCGGTCGAGCGTCTTGGCGCTTTCGCGGTCGACGATCGTCGCGCTCGCACGCGGCACGATGACCGGCATCGGCCGGTCGACGAGATGGTAGACGGGCTGGAGCTGCGCAAAGTACGCAACCTCCGCGGGACCTCCAACATACGCGACCGTCGGCAGCAGCGTGTCCTGAACCGCGGGGCGCAGCGTCACGTTGGGGCTCAGACAGCCCGGACAGTCCTCGGCAAACTGGAGCAGGTCGTCGGTCGAATACGACCGCTCGCCCGTCTTGAGCTCGAATCGCCCGTCACGACGGATCATCGCGCGCCGCCGCTCGTCCTCCATGATGAAGAGCGAGACCATGTCGGGCGCCGTGTGGACCTGTGCGTGGTAGCCCGATTCAACGAGCTCGCGACTGCGCGCGACGAGCGCGTCCGCGATCTCCGGCGAGCGCCTGATCGCCGCCGCATACGTCGGCGACGCGAGCGCCTTCAGGTCGGGATCCAGCGGATCGAGGAGAACGACGCCGAACGGAGCGAACAGCCTGGCCATCAACCGCGCGAATCCTTCGGCAAAGCCGACATTCGGCGCATACGACGCCGCGAGGTCCGCGCGCAACTGCTCCGAAAAGACCGTCGATGGCAGCGAGGCAAAGAACTCGTCGATCTTCTCGCCGATCTCGGCGCACAGTGCCACGTTTCCGACAGGCTGATCGGGGGCGTAGCCGCACGGTTCCACCCGGACGGTCGCAAGCTGGCCCGTGCGCGACGCGACCGTGACGTGGTTGACCTCCTCAAAGTCGTGGTCTTCGCTTGCGATCCAGAACACAGGGACCGCGCGCGTTCCCTGCTCGCGCAGCTGCGCGGCAAGCTGTATCGCCGAGAGCGCCTTGTAGATCGTGAACAACGGTCCGCCGAACAATCCGGCCTGCTGGCCGGTGACGACCGCGACACTTTCGGGGTGGCGCAGCATCTCGACGTGCTCGAGCGCAAGCACGGACGAGCCGTACCGGCGGTTCTGCCCGGCGAGCACGTCGGCTACCCGGTCGCGCTGGAGCGCTGCCGCGGCGATCTTCGGCGCCAGCGCGCGCAGCCCGTCGACGCCGGTCCACGGATGGTCGTAGAAAGACGCAACCCGTTCCGGCGCATAGAGATAATCACGAAACAGCGCGCTCATGCGCGGCACGGCCGTGAACGGCACGGACCGCAACCGCTGGACCGGCGAACCTGCGGTGGGTGTGGTCATAGGATTACGAACGGTCGCTGAGCCCGGCCTCGGCGAGGGCGCTCTCGACATCGCGCATCGCCTTGAAATCGAACGATAACGGTTGACGGCAGATGCCGCCAGCATATCCCCGAACAGTCATCGCCGCCTTGAGCCCTGGTATTCCAAGGGGCGAGAGCCTGGCCGACAGCCGCGCGAGCGTTGCCGATGCGCGGCGCGAGGCATCGGCGTCGCCGTGCGCCCAGGTGCGATGCGCCTCGACGGCGATCTCAGGCGCGACGCACGCGATCGCGAGGATCGAGCCGCGAACACCCGCCGCGAGCGCGGGATAGACGGCACGAGCGCTTCCGCTGACGATGCGGAATTCGGACGGGCACGCCTCCACGCGCTCGAACAGCCCGGCGACGTCTCCGGAGCTGTCCTTCAACCCGGCGATGCGTGCATGGCTTGAAAGCTGGGCGGCGAGACCGGCCGAGATCGACACGCCCGTAAGCGCCGGCATGCTGTAGAGATAGACGGGAACACGCGACGAGTTGGCGACCGCCGTGTAGAAGCGGCCGAGTGCCGCGTCCGTCATGTCCTGCTTGTAGTAATGAGGCGTGAGCACGAGCGCGATGTCCGCGCCGAGCTCGGCAGCACGAAGCGACTGACGAATCGTCGCCGTGGTTGTCGACCGGCCCGTCCCGACATACAGCTCACGATCGGCCGGGAGCGCCTCGCGCGCGGCCGCGATGACCTGGTCGGATTCGGAGTCGTCGAGATGGATCGCTTCTCCCGTGGAGCCGAGAACGAGCACGCCGTCGACACCGGCCTCGACCCAGCGGGCGATGTTGGACTTCAGGCCCGCAAGATCGGCGGCGCCGTTCGCCATGAACGGCGTCGGCGCTGCGACGACGATGGTGCACCCACGTTCCACGCGCTCAGACACGCTCCCTTCTACGGCCGCGACGGGCCAAAGTTTATCAGAGGGCCAAACCGTCTCCGCGCCAGCTCGATCAGATTCGCGTTCATCCGCTTGATCTGCGTAATCTGCGGCCCGTCTTCACTTCGCCCGAAACACCGCATCGTCGATCGCGGCGCCTAACTTGATGGACTTCACCCGGACCACGATGTCGCCGTTCGCGATGTTGTTCGTCGTGATCATGAACGGCACCCACACGCCCTCGACCTGCCGGTAGTCCGACATCGTCGACGTGCTTGGCAGCCCCGTGTTCGCGGTGTCGCTCCACACGATCGAATCGCGCCGAAGTAACCGAAAGTCCTTTGTCGAGTAGTAGTCCGTGACCGGATTCGCCTTTTCGGGCGTCTTGACGACGACATACGCCTCCTCGTCGCCGAGCTTCTGCTTCCCGCGAATCACCACCGACTTGTACAGCGTCTTCCAGTTCAGGATCTCGAAGTAGGTCGCGCCGATCCGCTCGTCTTCGAGCCGTCGGCCCGAATACGTCTGCGTCGGCGCGAACGAAATCTCCTCGCCGCCAGCCGCGCCGTCAAAATAGGTGCGCACCGTTCCGATCGTCTTGCCGAACGCCGTCAGCGTGATCGACGTGGCGGTTGCCGCCGGCGCCTTTGCCCATGTCGTTCCCGTACCGGTCACGCCCTGGTTGACGAGGTCCACCTCGATCTCGGAAGCCGATGACGCATACTTCCTGATCGCGGCCTCGCCGCCCGCGGCGTCGACGATCCGCTTCCACAATTCGTCGACCGACAGATCGACCACCGCCTCCTTGGCGCGTGTGAAGTTGAACGTGCCGTTTGGCTGTTTCAGCGCAAAGCCGGTCACGGCGCCGTCGGCAGCACGCTTGACGGTGAGCTCGTAGGTATCGGGCAGCCCGACAAAGACATACGCGTCCTTTGCCTTCAGTTTCAGCGGGTACGCAGGTTGGCCCGGCACGACGAGCGCGGAACTGCCGCTCGCGGTGGAGATCTCAACCTTGGCCTGTGCGCCTTCGGCGTCGTAGACGCCCGTCAGTTCGTCAAAAATCTCACCCTTTGGTGCGGCGGCCTGTTCCCCGGCCTTTCGCGGAAGCACATAGTTGCCCTGCGGCTGTTCGAGATAGATCTCCGTCTCTCCCGGCTTGTCCTTGATGGGCCGGAACGTCGCAAAGAACCCTTCGGGCGCGGGGAGACCGAGCTTGTACCTCCTGCCCGAAACCCGTTCGAGCGGATACGGCGGCTGCCCCGGAACGGTCATCGTCAGCTTGCCCTCAGAGAACGTGATGCTCATCTCGAGACCGGCTTCGCGAAACAGGTATGTTCCAGCCTCGAGCTGCGGATCGACCGTCTCGCCGCCGGCACCCGCGACGTCGGAGGCAGCGGCCGAATCCGGCGTGCCGACCAGGTTCTTCCACACGGTCGCCATCGCAAACTCGCCGATCGACGACGCCGTGACATTCGTCAGTAACACGAACCCGACGTGTTCGTCCGGCATCATCGCGACAGCCGCGTTGAACCCGTCGATGTTGCCGCCGTGCTCGACGATCTTGTGCCCGTTCCACGTCCTCAGAAACCAGCCGAGCCCGTAGCCAACGGTCGGCGTGACCTCCATCTGCTTTGAAATGAGCTGTGCGTAGCCCGCCTCCGACACCAGCCGCTTGCCATCGAACACGCCGCCACCCAGCATCACACGCAGCCACTGGGCCATGTCCTTAGCATTCGAGTTGATCGCGCCCGCCGGAGCGACTGCCTGCAGCACGCGCGTCGGGAGCTCGCGCGTCGTCTTCGTCGAAAAGTTGTACTCGTAACCGAGCGAATGGTCCGGCCGCGACTGCATCTCCTTCACGAACAGCGTCGACGAGGTCATCCCGAGCGGCTTGAAGATCCGTCGCGCGATAAGCTCTTCGTAGCTCGTGCCTTCCACCTTGGCTGCGATCTCGCCCGCCGCGATGAACATGACGTTCTGGTATTGAAACTTCTCGCCGAGCTTCGCCGTCGGCTTCGCCTTTCCAGCGACGCGAATGATCTCTTCGCGGTTGAGCTGCCCGCTGACCCATGCGAGATCGGTCCGGTTCAGACCCGACCGGTGGCACAGCAGGTCGCGAATCGTGATCTTCTGTGCGGCGTCCGGATCAGCCATCGTGAAGTACGGCAGGTACTTGGAGGGCGAGTCGTCGAGCGAGAGCTTGCCATCGTCGGCGGCCATCACCACCGACATCGCAGTGAACGCCTTGGTCGACGAGCCGATGGCAAACAGCGTGTCGGTCGTCACGGGCAGCTTCCGGTCGACGTCCCGCAACCCGAAGCCCTTCTGGAAGACCACCTTGTCGTCCTTGACGATGACGAGCGACGCGCCGGGAATCCCCAACTCGATCCGCTTGGCGTCGATCGCCTTCTCGATCGCGGCGAGTCGCGTTGCAAGATCGGGCGCCTGTGACGCGGGCTGCGCGGCTGCCGTCTGGAGCGGCATTCCAGGGACGGGTGCGGCGGCAACAACCGCCGCGAGTGCGACGAGGAAAAGACGCGTGATGTGCTTCATGCCGGTTGTTTACGAGCGGTCGAGCCGTTCAGTTTCAATGGGTTGCAGCAAACACGGAGTTCGGCGGCCGCTCCGCAACAATTTCACAATGACCGCAATTGGCGGCTCGTCGTGTATAAAGCGCGTCTTCCACCGACACGCGGAAGAACTCATACCACCTCAAGGCACTACATCGTGAAGAATCTGGCATTTGTTTTTGCACTCGTGATTGCGACGCTTGGCGTCTCGACGATCGCCAATGCTCGTCCCGCGGCCATCCCCGAGCTCGATTCATACCAGGAGGGCAACCAGCGGCTGCAGTTCGTCGCGCTGCCCGACACGACGACCGGCAGGGTCTCGGTCACGCTCGTTTACGAGGACGGCGACTCGCGGAGTTACACGTCGGTCACCGTGGATCCGAAGCTCGTGGCGACAAAGCACGCGGCGACGTTCCAGGCGTTTCTCGCCGAGATCGACCCGTCGTTCCTCTCGTTCGTGAAGGCGTCGCTTGCCGACCGGCTGCTCCACCTGCGCATCGAGCCGCGAACGATCGATCGCGCCGAGTCGACGATGTTCTTCCCGAGCGCCGATCTCGACGTCGCGTTCGTGCGAAACCTCAACGAACACCCCGAGTTGCGCCGGGCCGAGTAGTCCGGTTCGCCCCTGCCGGACGCGGGGCGACATCCCGCGCCGTGCTGCATTGTACGGAAGGGCTAGTGGTATCCTTGCCCGGTGCCAGTTGAGCTTTTCGTAGCGATCCGCTACCTGCGGTCGCGGCGCAAGCAGGTCATGCTCTCGATCATCACGGCGATCGCTGTCGGAGCGGTCGCCGTCGGTGTCGCGGCGCTCGTGCTCGTCATGGCGTTGATGACGGGCTTTCGCGAGGACATGCAGTCCAAGATCCTCGCCGGAACCGCGCATCTGAACGTCGTCCGCCGCGACGGGCTTCCCATCCGCAACGCAGGCGAGCTGATCAAGCGGGTCTCAACCGTCCCAAGCGTCCGCAGCGCGACGCCGACGCTCTACCAGACAGTCCTGATCCAGGGCCGCGAGGCGGCCGCCGGCGCGATCCTGAAGGGCGTCGACACGTCCACGAGCGACCGCTCGAACGAGGTCTACCGGATGACGGTCGAGGGCGATCCGGCGCGCCTGGCAGAACAGAGCCTCGGCGCAAACGGCGAGCCGATCGACGGGCTCGTCGTCGGCCGGGAGCTCGCCACCGAAGCGGGCTTGCGTCTCGGAGACATTGCGACGGTCGTCGCGCCGAGCCCGCAGGCGCTCGGCGACATCATAGTGCCGCGATCGCGAGACTTTCGCGTCGTCGGGATCTTCGAGTCGGGTCTGTACGACTACGACTCGCGGTGGGCGTATGTGTCGCTCGATGCCGACGCGCGGCTCACCGGAAACGTCGAAGTCGTGCAGGTCGTGCAGATACAGGTCGACGACATCTATGCGGTGAAGGAGATCGGCAAGGAGGTCGTGGCGGTTGCCGGCGACGACTACACGACACGCGACTGGCAGGAATTGAACGAACCGCTCTACGCCGCGCTCGCGCTCGAGCGCCTCGGGTTCTTCATCGTACTGGTCGTCGTCGTAACGATCGCCGCGCTCAACATCATCACGCTGCTCACGATGATGGTGATGGAGAAGACCGCGGACATCGGCATCCTGAAGTCGATGGGCGCGAGCGACGCGATGGTCCTGAGGATCTTTGTGTACCAGGGTCTCGCCATCGGCGTGGTCGGCGCGATCGTCGGTTCGATCCTCGGCGTCGGTCTCGCTATCTATTTCAATGCATACGAGGTGATCCGGCTTCCTGCGGACGTCTATTCGATCAGCCACGTCAGCTTTCATGTCCGGCCGTTCGACGTCGCCGTTGTGGCGGTTGCGACGGTCGTGATCAGCCTCCTGTCGACGATCTATCCGGCGCGGTCGGCAGCACGGCTCGATCCCGTCGAGGCGCTCAGGTATGAGTAACGTCGCGTCGAACACGTCCGTCGGCGCGATCGCGATCGCGACGGACGCGCTCACCAAGGTCTACGGATCGGGCGAGCGTGCGGTGCACGTGTTCGAGGGCCTCGCGCTGACGATTCGGACGGGCGAGATGGTCGCCATCGTGGGTCCGTCCGGCGCGGGCAAGTCTTCGTTACTTCACATTCTGGGAGGTTTGGACCGCCCGACGTCCGGCAGCGTCACGGTCGCCGAGTTTGACATCACCAGAATGGGGGATGTAGACTTGGCGCGGTTTCGGAACACGAAGATCGGGTTTGTCTTCCAGTTCCACCACCTGCTTCCCGAATTCACAGCTCTTGAGAACACGATGATGCCGCTGCTGATCAGCGGCGATAGCCGGCGCGATTCGAAAGATCGCGCCGTTGGCATCTTGGAACGACTTGGTCTCGCCGGCAGGCTCGATCACCGTCCGGGTGAGCTGTCGGGCGGCGAGGCACAACGGGTCGCACTGGCCCGTGCGCTGGTTCACAAGCCGCGTGTGCTCCTTGCAGACGAACCGACTGGAAACCTCGATCACCGAACCGGGGAATCCATCCATGGCATGCTACAATCCGTGCATGCCGCGGAAGGGCTGACCTCTATCATCGTTACGCACAACGAACGGCTGGCCGCTCTTTGCGACAGGGTGTTTCATTTGGAGGACGGGCAGTTGCTCGAGAACGGGGCTTCCGTCCAATCGAGCGATACGAGCAGCGGGGGACGTTGAGGAATGTTCGAACGCTACACTGAAAAGGCGAGACGGGTGATCTTCTTCGCCCGGTACGAAGCCAGCCAGTTCGGCGCGTCGGCCATCGAGGCCGAGCACATCCTGCTCGGCCTGTTGCGCGAGGACAAGGGCCTCACAAACCGCTTCTTCCCACGCCCGCAAGGTTCGATCGACTCGATCCGTAAGGAAATCGAAGGCCGCACTGTCGTTCGCGAGAAGATCTCGACAAGCGTCGATCTTCCGCTCTCGCCCGTGGCCAAGCGCGTGCTGCAGTTCGCCCAGGAAGAGTCCGAGCGCCTTCAGCATCGCTACATCGGCACCGAGCACCTGCTGCTCGGGCTGCTCCGCGAAGAGAAGTCGCTTGCCGCCGAGATCCTCTATGAGCGCGGCCTGAGGCTGAACCAGATTCGCGAGGAGCTTGGCCGCTCGTCGGCGACCGAGCGGCAGGCGGTCCAGAAGAAGGAGACGCCGCACCTCGCGGAATTCAGCCGCGACCTGACGGAGGCCGCGCGCCAGGGCCAGCTCGATCCGCTGATCGGCCGCGAGAACGAGATCGAGCGGCTCGTGCAGATCCTGTGCCGCCGGACAAAGAACAACCCGGTGCTGATCGGCGAACCAGGCGTGGGCAAGACGGCGATCGTCGAGGGGCTGGCGCAACGCATCGTCAACGACAGCGTCCCGCCGTTCCTCGCCGACAAGCGCATTCTCGCGCTCGACCTCTCGCTGGTCGTCGCGGGCACAAAGTACCGCGGACAGTTTGAGGAGCGGTTGAAGACGATCATGCGCGAACTGGTCGAGAATCCGCAGTTCATCGTCTTCATCGACGAGCTGCACACACTCGTCGGCGCCGGTTCGGCGGAAGGCTCGCTCGACGCCGCGAACATCCTCAAGCCCGCGCTTTCTCGCGGCGAACTGCAGTGCATCGGCGCGACGACGCCCGCCGAGTTCCGCAAGACGATCGAAAAGGACCGTTCGCTCGAACGCAGGTTCCAGGCCATCAAGGTTCCGCCGCCGAACGAGGACGAAGCGATCCTGATCATCGAGGGCATCAAGGAGCGGTACGAGTCGTTCCACCACGTCACGTACTCGCAGGACGCGGTCGAGATGGCCGTCTACCACTCGAACCGTTACATTCCGGACCGCTTCCTCCCGGACAAGGCGATCGACATCATCGACGAGGCCGGCGCGCGCGTGAAGCTGCGCGAAGCCGCGTCGCCGATGCACATCGAGGAGCACCAGCGCCGGATCGAGAGCCTCGGCCGCCGCCGCGAACAGGCGCTCGCCGATCGGAATTTCGAGCTGGCACAGAGTTTCAGCAAGGAAGAGGAGCGTTTGCGTCAGCGCAAGGACGGCCTCTACGAGCACGAGGTCATCGAGGTTACGAAGGACGACATCGAAGAGGTCGTCGCGCGATGGACCGGCATTCCGATGAGCTCGCTCAAGGAGGAGGAGCTCGAGAAGCTGCTCCGCATCGAGGACGAGCTGCACAAACGGGTCATCAGCCAGGAGCGTGCGATCTCTGCACTCTCGCGCGCCATCCGGCGCTCGCGCGCGGGCCTGAAGAATCCGCACCGGCCGGTCGGGAGCTTCCTGTTCCTCGGTCCGACGGGTGTCGGGAAGACGGAAGTCGCCCGCGGCCTCGCCGAATTCCTGTTCGGCAGCGAGCGCTCGCTGATCCGGTTCGACATGTCGGAGTTCATGGAGAAGCACTCGGTCTCCAAGCTGATCGGTTCCCCGCCGGGCTACGTCGGCCACGAGGAGGGCGGCCAGCTGACCGAGCGCATCAAGCGCAACCCGTACTCGGTGCTGCTGCTCGACGAGATCGAGAAGGCCCACCCGGACATCTTCAACATCCTGCTGCAGGTGTTCGAGGACGGACAGCTTTCGGATGCGCTTGGCAACACGATCGACTTCAAGAACACGATCATCGTCATGACGTCGAACATCGGCGCCCGCTTCATCCAGAAGCGCGGAAACGTCGGGTTCCAGACGAACGAAGTGTTCGGCGCCGACAAGATGGAAGAGTCCGTGATGTCGGCGGTCAAGCAGACGTTCAATCCGGAGTTCATCAACCGGCTCGACGAGATCATCGTGTTCGAGCCGTTGACCGAGGCGGACCTGCTCGACATCGTCGGACTGCTCGTCGAGCAGCTCAACAAGACGATCGAGCGGCGCAAGATCCGTGTCCAGCTGACCGAGGACGCGAAGCGGTGGATCGTCGACAAGACGTGTTCCGACCGGTCCTATGGCGCCCGCCCGCTGCGTCGCGCATTACAGCGCCACGTCGAGGACCCGCTGTCGGAGGCCCTGATCCAGGGACTGTTCGGCGAAACGGAGCGCGTCGAGGTGTATCTCGACGGCGACGTGCTGAACTATCGCTCGCTCGGGGTCACGGAAGGCGACGCGCTGCTGGTGTGAGCGCCGGATCCTTCGGGCAGGCCGCAGATTACGCGAATGAAACGGATGAACGCGGATCAGCCGTCGATCATCCCGGCACCGCGCCAAATGCGCCCCAGTACCGCCACCGGTAGGTGGCGGGTGGCAGATCTGCACTCCAGTCCGCATTCGTTCAGCCGCAAGACTCCCACCCGGCCGTCGTTCATGTAAATTGTTCCATCTGCAGCAGTCGCGAGGGTTGGCGGGTTCAGAACCCTTTGGTATACTTTGGGACTTTCATGCGGGCCGATGTTGGCCACGGGAGCAAACGCTCCGCCCGCCTTATTCGGAAACTTTGCCTCTGCAGGGAGTTGTGGATCCTTTATGAAACAGCGCGTACTGGCGGCCGGCATCGCGCTCGCCGTTGCCCTCGCCGCTCTCGTGCCGTTCACGGCCTCCGTTCTGGTCGCTACGGCATCCTCCCTGGCGGCTCAGGATCCGAACGAATCCAAACTCGTCGAAAAGGTCGAGTTCACGGGAAACCGCCGGATTCCAGACGATTCACTCCAACTGTGGGTCCAGACTCGTGAAGGCGAGCCCTACTCTGCGGACCAGATCCGGCGCGACGTGCGCACGATCCTCGCACAGGGCTACTTCGACGATGTGAAGGTCTACACCGAGGAAGGTCCTCGCGGCGGTCTCATCGTCACGTTCGACGTCAAGGAATACCCGGTCGTTCTCGACGTGGACTACCCGGGCTTGAAGTCCGTATCCGCATCGGATGTTGCGGAGGCGTGGCGGAAGGAATCCCTCGGGCTCTCCAAGGACTCGCAGTACGACCCGGTGAAGGCAAAGAAGGCCGCCGAGGTCATCCGCGAGATGCTGGCGTCGAAGGGCCGGCCCGATGCCACCGTCACCCCCGAGCCCGAGAGCATTTCGCCGACGGCCGTCGCGTTGCACTTCACCACTGTCGAGGGTCCAAAGGTTCGCGTCGCCGAGATCGAATTCGAGGGCAACGCGGCGTTCTCGAGCAGCGAGCTGCGCAAGCAGATGAAGCTCGTGAAGGAGGCCGGCTTCATCAGCGGGCTCACGTCCAAGGACATCTACGACAAGGAGAAGTTCAAGTACGACCTCGACAAGGTCCGGTTCTTCTACTACGACCACGGCTACATGAACGTCAAGTTCCTCGACCCGATCGTCACCGAGGCGGGCGAGGTGCGGTCGGGATTTCCGCTCATCGGCGGAAAGGACAAGGGCCTGAAGATCGTGGTTCCCGTTGAGGAGGGTCTTGTCTACAAGGTCGGCAAGATCACGATCGAGGGTGAAACCGTCTATTCGGAGGACGTGATCCGCGCCGTCATCGGCCTCCAGGAAGGCGAGGTGGTCAAGTTCTCCAAGGTCCAGAAGGGCGTGTTCGAGAGCCTCAAGAAGCTGTATGGCGAACGCGGCTACATCAACTTCACGCCGAACTTCATTCCGGACCTGAAGCCGCCCGAACCGTCGGACCCGAACTACGGCATCGCCGACTTTGCGTTCGAGCTCGACGAGGGAAAGAGCTTCACGGTCCGCCGCATCGAGTTCAAGGGCAACACGTACACGCGCGACAAGGTGCTCAGGCGCGAGATCCTGCTCAACGAACAGGAGCCGTACAACCAGCGCTACTTCGACCTGTCGCTGCTCAGGCTCAACCAGCTCGGCTACTTCAACGAGGTCAAGGACACCGACGTCGACATCCGGACGAACCAGCGCGACGGAACCGTGGACCTGGACGTACGCGTCCAGGAGAAGGGCCGCCAACAGATCCAGTTCTCGGGCGGCGCATCCGGCGCCGGCGGTTCGTTCATCGGTCTGCAGTATTCGACGAACAACCTGCTCGGCTACGGCGAATCGCTGTCGCTCGACATTGCCGCGGGAAACCGCTCCAAGAACTTCGTGATCGGATTCTCGGAGCCGTACCTGTTCGACCGGCCGATCTCGCTTGGAATTCAGCTGTTCTATCAGAACTACCAGTACTTTGGCGGCACGCCGCTCAACCAGACGACGATCACGCAGTCGTCGTTCTCGTCGTTTGGCGGTGACAGCGGTCAGGAGCTGTTCACGCAGAAGACGTTCGGCGGATCGATCTCGGTGTCGGCGCCCCTCTCGTACTTCTTCAAGCGGCGTGCGGCCGCGAGATTCACGCGTGTCGGCCTGTCGTACACGATCCGGAACACGTCGGTCGAGGACCCGCCCGTCAACAGCGACTCGGACCCGACAAACGACATTCTGGTCACGTACAGCCAGCCCGGGATCAACCAGTCCACGCTGACGCCGACGATTACGTACAACTCGCTCAACGGCACGCTCGATCCGACGAGCGGCCAGTCGCTCACGCTCGGAACGTCGATCAGCGGCGGCTTCCTCGGTGGCGACGTCAGCACGGTCCAGCCGACGCTCGAATACCGCTACTTCCATCCATTCAAGTACCTGTCGCGCGACGACGAGAAGCCGACCGTGTTCGGCATGCGGTTTCTCGCCGGGCACATTCGCAGCTTCGGCACGCCGCTCGACGTCAACTCGCTGTCGTTCATCAACGGCACGCCGATTTTTGCGCGCTACTTCCTCGGCGGCGAGGACACGCTGCGGGGCTTTGGCGTCCGCACCATCTCGCCCGTCACGAGCCTCCAGCAGTTCGTCACGACGACCGACGTCGTCGCGTACAACATTCACGGAAACGCGCTGCGAGTCGTGAAGCCGAAGAACGGCAACCGCAAGACGATCGCGCCCAGCGTCATCAACGCCTACACGTTCACGAATCAGCCCGTGACGAACATCGTGCAGTACACGCCGATTGGCGGCGACACCGAAATGCTGCTCAATGCCGAGTACCGTGTGCCGATTGCGGGACCCGTGTCGATGGCGGCGTTCTTTGACATCGGATCTGCATTCAACATCACCTCGCTCGACGACCAGCAGACGGTCTCCAACTTCCTGCCGACAACGCTGACTCCGTTCGGTGTCACGCTCAATCCTCGTGGCCAGCTTGCCACCGCACAGGAGATCGCGGATGCGACGACGCCCGAGACGCCTCCCGGTCAGCTGCCCAAGGGCTTCCGGCCCGCGGTCCTGCGTGGCCAGCGGCAGGACATCACCCAGTACTACCTTTCGGTCGACAACGGCAGTCTGTCGACGAACTACCGGTACTCGATCGGCGCCGAGCTGCGGGTACAGGTGCCGGTCGTCAACGTACCGTTCCGATTGATCTTCGCCTACAACCCTAATGCTGTGACGACTTTCCAGCCGGGCCAGATCTATCTCGAGAAACGGACCAATTTCCTGTTCAGTATTGGACGAACATTCTAGTCAGTTGTGTAAGGAGTATCCGATGAACATTCGTATCTGGCTCGCCGGCGCAGTTCTGTTGGCGACCATTCCCACCATCGCATTGGCGCAGGGCCCCGTTTCGCCGACGGCCCCCCGCGCGGGCGCCGGAACCGGCACCGCGGGCGCGCCTCCCGATGGAAAGGTTGCAGTCATCAATACAAGTGTCTTTGGTGAGAAGATTCTCGAGCTGAAGGCCAAGGCCGACGTCGTCAACAAGAAGTATGAGCCGCGCTTCAAGGAGCTCGAGACGATGAAGGGCCAGATGGACGCGCTTGGCGAGGACATCAAGAAGCAGGCATCGGTTGCCGCCCCCGACAAGCTCCAGACGATGCGCGACCAGTACACGCAGATGCAGACAACCCTCAAGCGCAAGGGCGAGGACCTGCAGGCCGAGTACAACAAGGAAGCCGAAGTCGCGATCAATCCGGTGCGTCAGAAGCTCGAAGATTTCGTGAAGGACTACGCCACGAAGCGCAACATCGTCCTCATCCTTGACCTCCCCGGTTCGTATCAGTCCGGCATCATCGGTTACTTCAACGCCACGATCGATATCACCGACGATTTCTGCTCGGAGTACAACCGATCGAATCCGGTTCCCGGAGCGGCGGCAGCGCCCGCGCGTCCCGGCGGCGGCCGCTAAGGAGGAGCTTCGATGAGCATGTATCGAACCCTCGCCTCTCACGCGGCGCGATGTCTCGTAGGCATCGGCGCAATTCTGATCGTTTCATCCGTTGCGGTCGCACAGCAGCCTGCCCCGCGTCCAGCGGCTCCGCGTCCCGCGGCGCCGGCCGGAGCTCCCGGCGGCGTCGTTCCGGCTGGCCGGATCGCGATCATCAACACGGCCGCGTTCCCCGAAAAGATCGCCGAGCTTCAGCGGAAGATCGTCGAGCTGAACACCAGGTTCGAGCCACGGACCAAGGAGCTTCAGTCGCTGCGCGACACGATCAGCGGCATCGAGGCCCAGGTCAATCAGGGCGGCGTCGCGCCCGGCCAGGCCGCGCAGTTGTCCGAGCGGTACGAGCAGCTCAAGCGCGAGTACACACGCAAGAGCGAGGACCTCAGCGCCGAGGCGCAGCGCGCGTACGGCACGGCGACCGACCCGATCCGCCAGAAGCTGAGCGATGCGATCGAGAAGTACGCGGCGGATCACAAGATCGTCGTCATTCTCGACATCAGCGGCGCCGTGAAGACCGGCTCGCTGTTCTACGCGGCCGAGAACACGAACATCACCGACGACTTCATCGCCCAGTACAACCGGGCGAATCCGTAACGGTTGTTCGCGCGCGGGCCGGCCGGACTTCGGTTCGGCTGGCCCGCTTCGCGATGACCCGCCCCCCGCTTCCCGGCTCATGACCTCGATACTCAACGTCACGGACATTCAGCGACTGATCCCGCACCGCTTCCCGTTCCTTCTCGTGGACCGGGTGATCGAGATCGTGCCGCGCAAGAAGATCGTCGCGATCAAGAACGTCACGATCAACGAGCCGTTCTTTGCCGGGCACTTCCCCGGGAACCCGGTCATGCCCGGCGTGCTGCTGATCGAGGCGCTCGCGCAGACGGGTGGACTCCTGGTCGCCTACGATCGCGTGATCGAGCCGGACGAGTACCTCCTGTTCGCCACCATCGACAACGTGAAGTTCCGCAGGCCGGTCGTCCCAGGAGACCAGCTCGTGCTGACGGTCGAAGCCCGGCGCATCCGAAAGGGCTCGGCGCACATCACGGGAGTGGCGACCGTCGACGGCGAAGTCGCCGCGTCTGGCGACCTGCTGTGCCTGCTCGTGCAGATGCCCCAGGCCAGCGATGTCGCCGATCAGTGGCGCAACGGAACCCTTGTCCCGCCCGAAGCGGCAGAATAGACCCGCGGCAATGACGGAAACGAGGATTCACCCGACGGCTCTCGTCAGCCCGAACGCCCAACTCGGAGAGGGCGTCGACGTAGGTCCATTCGCGGTCGTCGGCGACGGAGTCGCGATCGGCGACCGGACACGGATCGGGGGCCACGCCACCATCGAGGGCCCGACCACGCTCGGCGCCGACAACGTCATTTACCCGTACGCGTCGATCGGATTCGCGCCGCAGGACCTCAAGTTCGGCGGCGAGCCGACAGAACTTCACGTCGGCGACCGGAACCAGATCCGCGAGTACGTGACGCTGCATCGAGGCACGGTGGGCGGCGGAGGCGTGACCCGGCTCGGCAGCGGAAACCTGCTGATGATCGGCACGCACGTCGCGCACGACTGCATCATCGGGAACGATTGCATCCTTGCGAACAACGCGACGCTCGCCGGTCACGTGACGATCGAGGACGGCGTGACGGTCGGCGCGCTCACGCCGGTGCACCAGTTCGTCCGGATTGGAAAGAACTCGTTCATCGGCGGCAGCTCGGTGGTCGTCAAGGACACCATTCCGTTCTCGAAGTGCCAGGGCAATCATGCAAAGTGCTACGGCGAGAATCCCGTCGGGCTTCGGCGCAAGGGCTACTCGGAGGAGTCGATCCGTCGCATCCACCGCGCGTTTCGGCTGATCCTGAGCGCCAAGCTCAATACCACGCAGGCAGTGGAGGCGATCCGCGCCGACACCTCGCTCATCGCGGACGAGAACGTTGCCTACATGGTCGCATTCATCGAGTCGTCGGTTCGCGGCGTGACGAAGTAGCCGCCAAAGGCGGCTCACACGGCAATCGCGATGAAATACGGACTCATTGCCGGCAACGGCCGGTTTCCCTTCCTCGTTCTCGAGGGCGCGCGACAGCAGGGCGTCGAGATGGTCGTCGCGGCGATCGCGGAGGAGACCGACCCTGCGATCTCCGACCACGTCCGGTCCGTCGAGTGGATGAGCGTCGGACAGCTCGGCAAGCTGATCGGCTACTTCAAGCGCGAAGGCGTGACGCACGCGATCATGGCAGGCCAGGTCAAGCACGTGCAGATCTTCAAGCTCACGGCGCTCCCTGACCTGCGAATGGCCAAGCTGCTCGCGAGGCTGTCGTTTCGAAATACCGACAGTCTGATCGGCGCGGTCGCCGACGAGCTTGCAGGCGAAGGGATCACGCTCGTCGACTCCACGGCGTTTCTCGCGCCATATCTTCCCGCGCCCGGCGTGCTGACATCGCGGAAACCGTCCGAGGCCGAGACCGCCGACATTGCATACGGACTCGAGGTCGCGCGAGAGATTGCGCGGCTCGATCTCGGGCAGACGATCGTCATCAAGGATCGCGCGGTCGTCGCCGTCGAGGCGATGGAGGGGACGGACGCGACGATCCGTCGCGCGGGCGAGCTTGCGCGCAAGCCGCCGATCACGGTTGTGAAGGTCGCCAAGCCGAACCAGGACATGCGGTTCGACGTGCCCGTGATCGGTCCGGCGACGATCCGGGCGATGGTCGAGGCCCGTGCGTCGGCGCTGTCGATCACGGCGCACAAGACCCTGCTGCTCGACCGTGACGAGCTCCTCGAGCTGGCGAATCGCGAGAAGATCGCGATCGTTGCGAACGAGTAACGCAGAGCCGATCCCGTCAGGGATCGGGGTGACCCTTCGGTGCGCGAATCGTCAGGCTCCCCCGATAGCTCACGCGATCGGCTCTGCGTCAGCCCGGCGCGCTGCGATCCACATCCGATCGCGCTTCGGGCATCTGCGACGCGGAGCCGGCGAAGCCGGCGGCTCAACCCCCAGCCCCGGTTGAAGCGAGCGCAGTGAGCGAACCCGGGGATTCTGAGTTTCTGCGATCGAGCCCGCCGGAGGCGGGCGGCTCACCACGCCTGGAGCCGCCTGCTGACGCAGGCTCGGCAGTCCGTCTTGACGACTACCCACGGTTTCGCTCGCAATGCTCGCTCCACCGTGGGCTATCGGTGGAGACGCCCGCTTCGCGGGCTGACGGACCAGCACGAGCGGCTCTGCGTCGTGTACGCTCGCAAACCTTCCGGTTTTCATAACATCCTCATGGTGCTACACTTGCCAAACCGAGCACGGAGAGGAGAACCGATGCCTGATCCAGGACCACATGGGATCGACGTCGAAGGCGCAATCATCGACTCTGACCTCCTCGTCAAGTATCGCCTGATCAACCGGGCGATCGAGACGTTGCAGGAGGCGATGAAGGCTGCGCCGCGCAACATTCCCCTCCGCGAAAAGCTTCGCGAGATCTACATCGACGCGAGCCGATTGAGCGACGCTGCACAGCTCTGCATGGATCTGTCCACGCTCTACATCGCCGCCGAGAAGCTCGAACTCGCCAACGAGCGCCTGCTCGAGGCAAAGCGGCTCGATCCTCGCGTGTCGATCACGGCGCGGCTCAACCAACTCGAAAGCGGCAAGGGATCGGTCGCGCCTGATTCGGTGCGCGGCTCGGCCAAGTCCATCACCGGCGATCTCGCCGACATCAACATCTTCGACATCGTTCAGATCCTCGAGAACTCGCGGATGACGGGCGCGCTCAGCCTCTCGTCGGGCAGTCGCACCGGTAACATCTACTTCAACGACGGGCAGGTGGTTGACGCGGTCTTTGGACAGAAGGTCGGCCTGGACGCGTTCGGCGAGCTGATCGACTATACCGACGGGCAGTTCGGGTTTGAGAAGGCTCTGACGCGTTTCCAGCAGCGTATCCAGTCGACGTCGAACACGTCGCTGATTCTCGACGTGCTGCGCGGGAAGGACGAGGACAGGCACCAGGGCGCCGAATCCGGCGAATTCGTGCGCGGCGAGTGACGTGTGACGGACCCTTTCAGGGTCCACGCGCGTGAAACCAATGTACCGGGGGTCGGCGCCGCGCTTCGCGCGCCTTGACCCCCGGCTATTGCACGGCACCCCTTCGGGGTGC
>JBGAKX010000144.1:0-10945 GCA_044224215.1 Blastocatellia bacterium | reverse complement strand
GGGTGAACCGTCGCCCGTCGCCCGACCTGCGGCGCCGGTAAGACTTTGAACGACGGCCACGAGCGCAGCCGGGTCCACGGGCTTCGCCAGATGCATTTGAAAACCACTCGCGAGCGCCGTTTCGCTGTCCTCGGGTCGGACATACGCCGTTACTGCGACCGCGGGGATTGCCCCGCCGCTCTTGTCCGACAACGACCTGACAGACTTGATGAACTCGTAGCCGTCCTGACCCGGCATGCCGATGTCCGAGACGATACAATCGGGTCTCCAAGTCTTCACCAGGTCGAGCGCCGCGCTCGCCGATGACGCTGTCCTGACATCGGCGCCCTGCCGGGTCAGCAGGAAGGCGGACATCTCGAGGACCTCCCTCTCGTCGTCGACCACGACGACTCGCACGCCTTCAAGCTTCTCGCGACCGAGTGTCGAAATCGTTGCCGGCGACTCTGCAGACCCGGCGCTCCCCGTCGTCCCGACAGCCTCGAGTGCGGCGGATTGTGACGAAGCAGGAAGCCTCACGGTGAACGTGGAGCCAAGGCCCTCGCCCGCGCTGTATGCCTCGATCGAGCCTCCGTGGAGTTCGACGAGCTGTTGCGCGATCGCGAGCCCGAGACCGAGCCCCGACGAACTGCGCGACGAGGATGCGTCCGCTTGCCGAAAACGGTCGAACACGGACGGAAGAAAGTCGGGGTCGATCCCTCGTCCGGTGTCCCGTACGCGAATCTCGACACAGGAATCGACTTTTGACAGAACGACCTCGACGGTTCCTCCGCGTTCCGTGAACTTCACGGCGTTCGTCAGCAGGTTCTCGATCACCTGCTGGAGCCGCTGCGTATCACCTTCAATCGTTCCCAGGTCGGGTTCGATTGAGGTGATAATCCTGACGCCCTTGGCCGCTGCGGCGGGCTGCAGTGTTTCGATCGCGTGAAGAACCATCGTCTCCGGGTCAAGCATTCCAATATCGAGGTGCATCAGTCCGGCGGCCATCCTCGAGATGTCGAGCAGGTCCTCGATCAGCTTGGCCTGTGCCCGCGCATTCCGGTCGATCGTCGCCAGGGCCCGCTCGACCGTCTCGTCCGAGTTCTCGCCCAACTGAAGCACGTGGCTCCAGCCGAGTATGGCGTTCAACGGAGTTCGAAGTTCGTGTGAGACCATGCCGACAAACTCGTCCTTGACGCGATTGGCCTCCTCGGCCCGCCGTCGCGCGTCCTGTTCCCTATGAAGGGCATCGCGGCGCTCGCGATCGAGACGCCGCTGTTCGGTCGTGTCCCGGAACACGACAACCACGCCAATTGTCATTCCGCTGACATGCACGATTGGTGCCGAGCTGAGGTCGATCGGACGCTCAACACCGTCTCGTGCGATCAAGATGATCCGATTCACGATGTCGATGGACGTGCCCGCCGAGAGAACACGTTCGATTGGAACGGCGTGTGGTTCGCGCGTGTCCTCCAGCACGGTGCTGCACACGCGATCAAGCTGCGAGCCCTCCGCCTCGTCCACCGTCCACCCCGTGAGCCGCTCTGCGACTGGGTTGAGGTAGTTGATCGATCCATCCAGTTCGCAGGTGATCACTGCATCGCCGACGCTCGCCAGCGTGATCTGAAACCATTCGCGTTGTTGCTGCAGTGCGTCCGCTGCGCGTACGCGAAATGCGGTATCGAGTGTGAGGCGCCGGTAGCTCATGCCGACGAGCGCAAAGCCTGCGAGCGCGCCGATCAGCGACGAATAGACCGCGATGCGGTAGCTGCGTGTCGCGGCAGGTTCTCGTTGTTCGAGCAGGACTTCTTCGTTGCGATCCATCTGCGCCACGAGCGTGCGCACGGCGACAATCTCGTTCAGCCCATGGCCTTCACGCAGGAGCGAACGCACGGCCTCTGGCCCGCGCGTTCGCATGAGCTCGAGCGCGTCCCGGATCGCTGCAAACCTGGCGTCCAGCCGCCGCTCGAGCTCGTCGGCGTTCGCCTGCTGTTCCGGATTGTCGACCGTAAGCGCCCTGAACTTCCGCAGCTGCTCATACGCCTCCGACTCGCAATCCTTCACGCTGGCCAGATAGTCGCGATCACCTGTGATGACATAGCCCCGGTGACCTGCCTCCGCCTGGTTTGCGAGGTTCATGACCTCCGACAGCGTCCGTCGGACCTCGTTTGAATGCGTCACCAAGCGCTGCTGGTCGATGACCTGCTGAATGCTCAGCCAGAAAATGCCGACATTCGCGATCAGTATGAACACGAAGAGCCCGAGAAACGTCACGGACCGCCTCGTCTCACGTTTGAGATTCCGGTTCACGGCGGAGTTCCCCCGTTGCGACTACCCTCAGCTTGCTCAGGCGGATCGTTCCCATCATACGCCGGCCAGCACGGATGCCACGCGGCAACATGATGGCACTCGGAATTCGGGTTCCGTCGACGGGCGTAGCTATCGTGGCATTGACGTGAATCGAATCGGGTGCAGCTGCAGCGGGCTGTTGCGGGCGTCGGGAGAGATGGGCCTCGTGATCGGCGCGCGCCGCAGCTCGGGCGCGCGCCGTGTCGGTAGACTGCCGCCGACCTCAGGCATGAACGGCCTGGTCGCGCCGGCTGCGAATGTTGTCGTGCATCGCCTTCACGGCGTCCGCGTGCCACTTCACGACGGTCCGGACGTCCGATGGGAGCTTATCGCTGAGCGCCCTGCGATAGGCCGCGAGCGCAGAGTCCTCGCCGCGTTCGCATTCGCGCAGGATCGCCGCTTCGTCCTTTCCTGTCAGCGTGCCCTTGATCTCAATCCAGGCGCGATGAAGGCTGCCGGCGACGGACCCCGAATCCTCGGGCTCGGCGCCGAGCAATCGAACTTCGTGCTGCAGTTCGCCGACCATCCGGGACCGTTCGATGGAGGCCTCTGCGAAGAGCTGCTTCAGCTCCGGGTCGTTGACGTTGGCGGCGGCTTCCTCAAATCCCTCCTGGCCGTCGCGGCACGTCACGATGAGTCCATTCAACGTCGAAATAGCATTTTCAATATCCGCCATCACTGATTCCCCCTTTGGTTCGCGTGTAGATTCGCAAGAGCCCCGTGCAATGGTCGTGCCGCCGGCCAGGCGCACGAAACCGGCGAGTCCCTGACTCGCAATGCTCGCTTCGCGTTTCCAACGCGTACACGGCGCCGGTCATGCGTATGGCGGACATACGCTCTCGCGCTTCGCTCGCCTCGAATTACGCGCAATTGTCGCTGGCACGACCGTTGCACACGAGCGGCTCGTCCCAATACTTCGATCATGGGGAGATACGGCGATGCTCTGGACGATATTTGTAATTCTGCTGGTGCTGTGGCTGCTCGGTCTCGTAAGCGGAAACGTGTTCCTGGGGAACGTTTCCTGCTGCTGATTGTGGCGGCGGTCATCCTCGTGCTGCAGCGCAACCTCGGGACGGCGCGCTGTGTAGACGTGCCGCAGATGAACGCAAATCTGCGCCGATCTGCGTTCATCTGCGGCAACTCACTCCACGTTCAGCGTCACCGTTGCAGTTCGCGTCCGGCCGTCGTTGTCGGTTCCGGTGAACGTGAACGACGTCGGTCCGGCGGGCGCGTCGGACTTGACCTTGAACTTCAGCGCGAGCGTGGTGCCCGGCACCGACGGAGATTTCTTCGGACTCTTGAAGCCAGGAACCTGCGGCGGCGGCGACACCTTCACCTTTCCGTCGAACCCGCCGACGCGATTGACGTCGAGCGTCACCGTGACCTTCTGGCCGCGCGAGACGTTCACCGTCGGATTCGCGAACGACAGCGAAAAATCGGGCGCGTCGGCGAAGGGTCCGACCGGCGAGATCTTCACCAGAAAGCCGTCGTTGCGGCCCTTTGGAACAGTCTGCAGCGCGCCGGGTGTCGTCGGGAACGCGGTCGACAGCGTCGTCAGCCCGACGACATAGATGTTGCCGTCCTTGTCCACTGCCATGCTCGTCGGGTCGTCGTATCCGTCGCCGCCAAAGAACGTCACCATCGCCTTCTTGAGCGTGCCCGGCTCGAGTACGGCGATGACGACGTCGTCATTCCCGCCCCACGTTGGCTGCAACGGGTTCACCGTCGTGAGCCGCTCCGAGTAGACATCGCCTGCGATGTAGACAGCGCCCTGAGAATCCGCGACCGGATAGTCCAGATAGAACTCGTTGAGGAGCGGGAGGTTTGCGGCTTCGGTCGGATCGAGATCGGTCGTGTACCGTACGAGCGACACCACGTCGTCGCACGTTCCGTTCGCCCCGGGATGGCAGAGTCCGTCGGCGAGCATCGTGACTTCGGCCGCCGGGCCTCCGTCCGGACTCTTGTGGTCCGAATAGTCGTTCGGATACCTCAACAGCATTCCCCGCGTCAGCTTCCAACCATGCAATTCGGGGTGCTCCAGGTACTCGCGAACACGCTCAGGGTATGCGTGGAAGATCATCGTGATGCTGAGCTGCGGATCGAGCGCCTTTGATTCCGGCGCCGCGATCCGCGCGACGAATGCGATCGCGTCGTCGGTCTCGTCGGAGTCTGTGTAGCCCGAAAAGAACACGTCCGAACGGCCGGGAATCACGCGAATCGTCGAGATCACGTCGCGACCCGGCGGAATGGCCTGCGTCTGCGAACCCATGTCGAGCAACGTCGACGCGACGAGGGTCCGACCGTCAGCCGAAACAAGGCTCAAAAACGCATCCGACGAACCGCCTCCGTACGTGGACTGCAAACCGCCCACGACCGGAAACGTCGCGGATCCCCCCGAGAGCGGAACGACTTCGCCCGCGACGACGACGCGTCCCGTCGTGTCGACGGCGAGGTCAAACACAGAATCGCTCCCGTTGCCTCCGAGAAACGACGCCCAGACAATCGACGATCCGTCGGGAGCGAGCTTTGCAACGAACGCGTCCGCAACGTCGCCTTTCGACATCTGGAAGCCGTTCTTGACGGGAAAGTCCGTCGAGTTGGTCGATCCGGCAACATAGATTGCGCCGGAGGCGTCGACCGCAACGGCGCTCGCGGAATCCGACTCCGTTCCACCGAGAAACGTCGAGAAGAGCAGCGTTCCGTCGGGCGCGAACTTTGCGACGAACGCGTCGGCCGAGCCCTTCATCGTCGCTTGAAGCGCGTTTCGAACTGGAAAGTCGCTCGACTCGGTCGTTCCGACGACGATGGCGTTGCCGTCCTGATCGACGGCGACGTCGCTTGCGCCGTCATAGCTCCCGGCCGCGCCGCCGAGCAGGGTCGAGTACACGACGTGCGGCGGCGAACCGCGATCGGGTTGCTGGGGAGCGAGTCGAGGACTCGCGGAGCTGACGGCCGAGAGGACGCCGACGAGAAGTGTCGCCGCGACGGGTCGAATGCTCGAGTGTGACATACGGGGAGCTCCGGATCTCGTTGCTGAATCAGATTGCGCGACATTATGAAACAGCGAGCAGCCCAATGGAAATCACCCGCGCGCGTGCGCGTCGCGCATGCAACGCGGCGCGCACGCTGTCGAATCTCACCCGTGTCCCACCAGTCTGGCCGCACGAGGATCCAATAGTGCACCGAACACGATCGCTTGCCGTGTATCTGCTTGGTCTGCTTGTACTTGCCGGAGTCAGCCAGATCGCGTCCGCGCAGGACAGCCGCCCGCGCCGCGTCTCGGGTGCGCCGGCGGCGACCGAGACCCCGAGCACGCAGGCGCCTGCCGACAACCCGAACGAACCGGTCTCGCTCGACGCAGCCCTTGTCGAGGTCCCGGTCGTGGTGGCGGATCGGTCGGGCAGGTACGTTCCCGGACTGACAGCGCACGATTTCGAGCTGTCAGAGGACGGCGTCCTCCAGCAGATCGTCTTCTTCCGCGACGACCGCGTTCCCATCCACGTCGCGATCCTCCTCGACACGAGCAATTCGACGCGCGGATCGCTCGGCGACATTCAGGACGCCGCGATCGAGTTCACCAACCAGCTGCTTCCGGGCGACCGGATCATGGTGATGTCGTTCGACGCCGACGTTCGCGTCGACCAGGATTTCACGAGCGACCGGTCAAAGCTCGTTCGCGCGATTCGGAACACGAAGCCGCAGAAAGGGACAAAGCTGTACGACGCAGTGCTCGAGGCGGTCGCGCGGCGTTTCAAGGGCATCGACGGACGAAAGGCGATCGTGCTGCTGTCGGACGGGCGAGACCACGGCAGCGACCATCCCGCCGACGAGGCGATTCAGGCGTGCGTCGAAAGTGACGTGATGGTCTATGGGATTCGGTATCCTGCGGGCCTGTGGAAAATGGGAATGCCGGGCCAGGGGCAGAACAAGAACAAGCGGATCCAGATACCGAACATCCCGAACATCCCCGGCGTGCCGAGAATCCCGGGGTTGCCGTGGCCGCTCGTGCCGCAAGGACAGGGACCGTCGTGGGGAGGCGGGCTTGGCGGCGACTTCATGGAGGTCGTGACTGCGAACTCGGGCGGGAGGTTGTTCGACGCGGCAGCGATCACGGACCTGCGCGCCTTGCTCGGGCAAGTTGCGGAAGAGTTGCGGCACGTGTACACGCTCGCGTACCAGCCGTCGAACGCGGTGGCGAATGGCGGGTACCGGTCGGTGATCGTGACGGTGCCGGCGCAGCCCGATCTGACGGTGCGGCACAGGCTGGGATACCAGGCAAAGCCGTAGTTGCGCGACGGGGGTTCACGCAAAGGCGCAAAGTGAACGCAAAGGCGCAAAGTCCTCTGCGTCTTTGCGTCTTTGCGTGAACTATTGCCGCAGCTTTCATCGCACAGTTGTCCGCTCTCTGCAGCACGCCTCTCGTCCTCAAATTCCCGGTTTTCCTCAGGTTTTCACACTATTTCCGCGTGGCACAACCCTTGCACTGTCCACAGTGGTGGAAACAAGGAGGCGGCCATGCGAAAACTCTTGCTCATCGGAATACCCCTCGCGGTTCTGTTCTTTGCAGCGTCGGCAACGAACACCTACGCCCAGGACACCCCAAAGGGTGAGTTCTTTGCCGGCTATTCGTACATGTATGACGACGTCGGCAACGGTCACCTGAACCTCAACGGGTTCGAAACCTCGGGCGCAGTCAACGTCAACAAATGGTTCGGCGTCGTCGGCGATTTCTCGGGCCATTTCGGCGATCACGATCACTACTCGTACATGGGCGGCCCGCGGTTCACATACCGCGCCGGGCGCGTCACGCCGTTCGCGCAGGTGCTCTTTGGCGGTGATACCGTGGCGAAGGGCGGGTCGAATACGGCGTTTGCAATGGCCGTCGGTGGCGGTGTCGACGCAAAGATCAACGACAACGTCACGTTCCGGATCGTCCAGGTCGACTACCACCCGCTGTTCTACGACAACGTTGCGCAGAACGTCCGAGTGTCCACCGGCATCGTGTTCACGTTCGGGAAGAAGTAGGAATTTCGCCGCAGATGTACGCAGATGAACGCAGATCGATCTGCGTGAATTTGCGTTCATCTGCGGCTGGTATACATTCCTCCAGCGTCACCCGACACCCGGAGGAACCCATGCTCGTTCGCTCGCTCGCCGTTGCGCTGCTGCTCTTCGCCATCCCCGCCCCGACACGCGCTGCCGTCGATCCCTCGCTCTTCTCGGACCTGCACTGGCGCTGCATCGGCCCGTTCCGCGCCGGTCGCGTCCTCGCCGTCACCGGCATCCCGAACGAGCCGAACCAGTTTCTCTTCGGCTCGGTCAACGGCGGAGTCTGGCGCACACTCGACGCGGGACGCACGTGGGAGCCCATCTTTGACGGACAGCCCGTCGGCTCGATCGGTGCGATCGCCGTGGCGCCGTCGCGGCCGTACGTCTTCTACGTCGGCACCGGCGAAGCCGACATGCGCAGCGACATCGCGCAGGGCGACGGCGTGTACAAGTCCTACGACGCAGGGAAGACCTGGACGAACATCGGGCTGCGCGACTCGCAACAGATCGCGCGCATCATCGTCGATCCGAACGATCCCAATCTGCTGTTTGTCGCCGCGCTCGGCCATCCGTACGGACCGAACGCCGAACGCGGCGTGTATCGCTCGAAGGACGGCGGCGACACGTGGCAGAAGGTCCTCGGCAAGGACGAGAACACAGGTGCGGTGGATCTCGCGTTCGAGCCCGGCAACTCCAAGGTCATCTACGCGGCGCTGTGGCAGACGCGCCGCACGCCGTGGAGCATCTATCCGCCGTCGAACGGACCCGGCACCGGGCTCTACAAGTCGACGGACGGCGGCGACACGTGGACGGAGCTTCGCGGCAACGGGCTGCCCGACAAACCGGGAAGGATCGGTATCGCGGTCGCGCCGTCGATGCCGAATCGTGTCTACACGGTCATCGACGCGCCGCGAGGCGGCATCTACCGCTCCGACAACGCCGGGGCGACGTGGACGCATGTGTGCAACGACGGAAGGGTGTGGAGCCGCGGCTGGTACTTCGGCGGCATCACCGTCAGTCCGTTCAACGCCGGTCTCGTGTGGTCCGCAAACGTCAACCTGTATCGCTCCGGCGACGCCGGAGTGACGTGGGAACCCGTCAAGGGCGCGCCCGGCGGCGACGACTACCACCAGCTGTGGGTCGACCCCGCGGGCTCCGACCGCATGATACTCGGCACCGACCAGGGCGCCGTCGTGACGCTCAACGGAGGCCGCACGTGGAGTTCGTGGTACAACCAGCCGACCGCGCAGTTCTACCACGTCATCACCGACAGCCGGTATCCGTACTGGGTCTACGGATCGCAGCAGGATTCGGGCGCGGCCGGCGTCCCGAGCCACACGAACTCGTACAACGGCATCAACCTGACCAACTTCCGCGAGTCGACGGCCGGCGGCGAGAGTGACAACCTCGCGCCCGACCCGAAAGACCCGGACATCATCTACGGCGGTCGCGTCGATAGACTGGACCTCAAGACCTACCAGACACGCTCGGTCGATCCGATGGTTGCAAACCTCGAGCAGTCGCGCGCCACGTGGACACTCCCACTCGCTTTTTCGCACCGCGATCCGCGCGTGCTTTACTTTGCGAACCAGAAGCTCTATCGAACCGAGGACGGCGGCAATCACTGGACGACGATCAGCCCCGACCTGACGCGCGAAGACCCGGGCGTTCCGCCAAACCTCGACCCGACGACGGCGGCGCTCACACCGCGCGTGGGCAACCGGCATGGCGTGATCTACGCGATCGGTCCGTCGCGGACGGCCGATCACGACATCTGGGTCGGAACCGATGACGGCCAGGTCTGGCGCACGCGCGACGAAGGCGGAACCTGGGCGAACATCACGCCGCCGCAGCTGACCGGATGGTCAAAGGTCGGAATCGTCGACACGTCGCACTTCGATGCCGAGACCGCGTACATCGCGGTCGATCGCCACCGTCTCGACGACTTCAATCCCTACATCTACCGGACGCACGACGGCGGGAAGACGTGGCAGGCGATCGCGTCGGGCATTCCCGCGGGGACGTTCGTGAACGCCGTGCGCGAAGACCCGGTTCGCAAGGGATTGCTCTACGCAGGAACCGAGAAGGGCGTCTATGTATCGTTCGACGACGGCGACCACTGGCAGTCGCTGCAGCTGAACCTGCCGGTGACGTCCGTGCGCGACATCGACGTGCACGGCAACGACGTGGTGATCGCGACGCACGGCCGTTCGTTCTGGATTCTTGACAACGTCACGCCACTCAGACAGTTCGACGCATCGGCAACGGCGGGCCTGCCGTTGCTCTACCAACCCGCGCCCGCGATCCGCGAACGGCCCGCCGGCTTTACCGGCACGCCGATGCCAAAGGACGAGCCGATGGCGCCGAATCCACCGGCCGGTGCGATGATCGACTATGTCGTCCCGGCGGGTGTGTCGCTGGTGACGCTCGAAATCCTCGACGACCACGGCGCGCTCGTCCGCAAGTACTCGAGCGGCGACAAGGCGCCCGCGCCCGAGCCCGCGCGATTGCGAACCGCGCCGGAATGGTTCCGCGTCCCGTCGACACTCGGGACGAGCCCGGGGATGCACCGGTTCGTCTGGCCAATCCGGTACGCGGCGGCGAGCAAGGGCGCCGGCCCGTTCGACGACGGCGTGTGGGCGCCGCCGGGACATTACTCCGTCGTGCTGACCGTGGATGGGAAACGGCTCACGCAGCCGCTGCTGGTGTTGCCGGATCCGAGGGTGACGGTGACCGGCGAGGACTTCGCCTCGCAGTTTGCGCTCGCGCGGCAGGTCGAGGCGGCAAGCGTGAGTGTTGCGGCGGCGATCGAGAATGCCGGGGCGCTGCTTGGAAAGCTCGAAGACTTGAAGACGGCGGACAACGCCGAGCTCGCCCGTGCCGTCGTCACGCTCCGAAAGAAGGTGAGTGACGTAGCCGGCATCAAGCTGACGACCGATCCGGATGGCGAGTGGTGGCGGTCGCCGAGCAGTACGAGCAGCCTGAAGTTTCTCTCGAGCGCGCTGTCACGCATATCGGAAGCCGTGGACGGGGCGGACGGCGCGCCGTCACAGGACGCGCGCGCCGGGTGGGCCAAGGCGCAACCGGCGGTCGACGCGGCGCTCGGGCGCTGGACCGAGATCACGACGAAGGACCTGCCGGCGCTGAACGCTCAGCTGAAGGCCGCTGGTCTGACGCCCATCGCGCTGCAATAGGACACGCCGCAGATTTACGCAAATTTGCGCAAATCTGCGGCCAGCAGCCTGTGGAACAGGTGCTCGCCCGCCTCGCGGCGCACCGACAACCGCCCGCGCACGTAAGCTCGCGATGTCAGACCGCGCTGCACTGACTTGCAGATCTGCGTGTCCTCGTCCTGGATCCGCTGCCCCACGTCGATGCTCGCCTGGTTGCGCTCGCGCGCGGCGTCCGACACATCCGGAAAATAGAAATCGAAAATCACCTCGGTCTTGTCCACGCCGCGCGGCAGCACGAGGTTCGTGTCCATCACGCCTTCGTACCAGTTGATCATGAAGTTCGGGTGGATCCAGTAGTACAAGGCTCGCTCACCGCGGCGCACCGCGCCGGTCTGCGC
>JBGAKX010000143.1:0-10948 GCA_044224215.1 Blastocatellia bacterium | reverse complement strand
CCGGATGCGCGGGAATCTTGATCCCCGCGACGATCGACTCGACGTAGCGCCGAGCATCGAGCAACGGAGCGAGCGACGCCCACGACTTCTCGCTCATGCGGTTGCCCTCGTCGAGAATGCATACGCCGCCCCGGATCATCGCGGTCACGAGCGAGCTCGCGACGTAATGGATTTCGCCGGGACCGCCGACCACCGGGGTCACGATCAGGTCTTCGGGCCGCGTGTCCATCGTCGCCTGAAAGATGTACACGTCGCAGCCGAGCGCCTTGCCTGCAGCATACGCAAGCGTCGTCTTGCCGACGCCGGGCTTGCCGATCAGCCGCGGATTGAGCGGCAGATCGCGCTCGTCGACGACGAACCACGCCGCGAGCAGCTGCTCGAGAGCGTCGGTCTGCCCGACCCACTTGAACGGCAGGACGTCCGGATGCGCGAGCCGCAGCCGGACGCCCTCAATCGTCACCGAGAGCTTGTCGGAATGGACCGTGTCGTCAGACATCCGCTGTGGTGCGCGGATTCCGGACGGGCTGCTCGTCGATCACGCGCGAAAGCTGCGGCTCCGAAACCGGAACCGGCTGAACGACGGGAAACGCCGACGGCACAGGGATCGCGGGTTGCGGTGGCTGCGCCACGGGCGCGGCCGGGATCGGCGTCGGATCGACGCGCGGGTCCGGTGGCACCGGGGGCACGGGCTGCGCGGGCTGCGGAGTGGCCACGGGCGTCTGCACGAATCCGCGCGAGACGGCTGCGGGCTTCTGCTGACCGCCATACGCGTACCGGCTCTCGGCCTTGCAGATCTCGTTGATCACGCCGTCGAAATCGATGAACCGATCCGAGACGTCGATCAGCCGCGGCGACGTGTTGCTGCGGAATCCCGCAACCTCGACGCGAACGCCCTTGTACGCGATCACGTTGATCGCATAGGCAAAGTCCTCGTCGCCCGACACCAGGATCGCCGTGTCGTAGTTGCCGACGAGACTCAGCATGTCGACGGCGATCTCGACGTCGAGGTTGGCCTTCTTGGTTCCGTCCGGAAACGTCTTCAGCTCCTTCTGCACGACGCGATAACCGTTCCGTCGCATCCACAGCAGGAATCCCTGCTGGCGCTCGGCGCGCTCGTCGACGCCGGTGTAGAAGAACGCTCTCAGGAGCGGGGACTCGCCACGAAGAAAGTTGAGAAGCTTTGCGTAATCGATCTCGACGCCGGCCGATCGTGCTGCGTGAAATAGGTTGTTCCCGTCAATAAAGATGGCGACGCGCCCGCGCATACCGGTCATACCGGTCTGGGCCGTAATGCCGCTTGGTGTCCGCATAATTCTCCCTCTGTAAGTGTTGAACCATAAACAGGATAGACTACGTCAACAGTGCAGCATGCCACACTTGTGAAGATCTGATCAATATGGCGCTCCGCCCGTGTGATCGGGCCTGTTACAATCCCGGCCGTATGCCCGAGGGCGCCCGTGACACCGCTGTCCGGCCGACGCACGCCGAAATTCGGCTCGACCGGCTGACGCACAACCTGCACGCAATCCGGTCGCTCGTTGGGCCGGACGTCGCGATCATGGCCGTCGTGAAGGCCAACGGCTACGGCCACGGAGGCATCTCGTGCGCTCAAGTGTTTGCGAAAGAAGGTGTTGCATGGCTCGGCGTCGCACTCCCCGAAGAGGGCGTCGCGCTGCGCAACGCCGGCATCGACACGCCGATCCTGTGCCTCGGCGGATTCTGGGATGGGCAGGAGCCCACGCTTCTCGATTTTGCCCTCACGCCGGCGATCTCGCGGATCGACCAGCTCGACAGTCTCGACCGCGAGGCCGGCCGGCGCGGAGTCACCGCACCGGTGCACCTCAAGTTCGACACCGGCTTGGGCAGGCTCGGCCTCGAATCCACATCCGCCGGCGACACGTTCGCGCACCTGGCACGACGCAGGAACCTCGAAGTCGACGGTCTGATGACGCATCTCGCGTCGGCGGACGTACCGGGGCTCGAAGGCTTTACCCGCGGCCAGATCGAGCGCTTCCACGGCATATCCGAACTGGCGCGCGCTCACGGTGTGAGCCCGCGGTGGACGCATCTCGCGAACGGCGCCGGACTGCACGCATTTCCCGAAGCACGCGGAAACCTCGTGCGACCCGGTGCGGTTCTCTACGGCCTGAAACGGGACATTCTGTCGCCCGCGGGTCCCGAGCTCGACGTACGACCGGCGATGCGTTTTGTCTCGTCGATCGAGCACATCAAGACGGTGCCCGCCGGCACGCCCCTCGGGTACGGCTGCACGTACACCACGACGCGCGCGAGCCGCGTCGCAACCATCCCCGCCGGCTACGCGGACGGCGTCCGCCGCGCACTGTCGAATCGCGGCATCGTGGGGCTGCGTGGGACGGTCGTGCCGATCGTCGGCCGGATCTCGATGGACCTCACGATCGCGGACGTCACCGACGTCCCGGATGCGGCCCTCGGGGACGAAGTCGTCCTGTTCGGCGACGGCGGCCCGACGGTCGAGGACGTCGCCGCGGCTGCCGGCTCGATCTCGTACGAGATCACGTGCGGCGTCTCGGCGCGCGTCCCGCGTATTCCGGTACCCGGCGCACGTTGAGCGGCGGACGGTCCCCTTGCGCAACCGGGCCCCCATTCAGCATTATTCCCACTCCAGCGCGCGCTCCCTCGGTCATTCCTGGTTGTACCTCCGTTCCACGAGCGCCCCATCGCTCACTGCCGGAACGGGTGCGGCGCGCGCATCGCGACCTCACGAAAGGAGCTTACCCGCACTCTTATGAAGGCCTACCAGACGAAGGAGATTCGTAACATCGGGCTCGTCGGACACGGTGACTCAGGCAAGACCTCGCTCGTCGCCAGCATGCAGTACGTCGCCAGCGCGACGCCGCGGCTCGGTCGCGTTGCGGAAGGCACGACCGTCACGGACTTCGACGACGAGGAGCGCGAGCGGCAGATATCCATGCAGTCGGCGCTCGCGTTCTGCGAGTGGAAGGGTCACAAGCTCAACTTCGTGGACACGCCAGGGTACGCAGCGTTCATCCTCGACGCGCGCGGAGCGCTCGCAGGGGCTGATTCGGCGCTCGTCGTCGTCGACGCCACGCACGGCGTCGAAGTTCAGACCGAGAAGGCGTGCGGATACGCCGAGGAGTTCGCGCTGCCCGTCTTCTTCGTCGTCAACAAGATGGACAAGGAGCGCGCGGACTTTGCGAACGCGGCCCACACCATCGCCGACACGTTTGGCCGCCAGGCGATTCCCTTTCAGATTCCGATTGGCGCCGAAAAGGACTTCACCGGTGTCGTGAACCTGGTCGAGATGAAGGCCCACGTCTATCCGACGGACGGTTCGTTCGCCGCCAAGGAGGCCGATGTGCCCGAGGCGATGCGCGCCGAGGCCGAGGCCGCCCGCGAAGTGCTGGTCGAGATGGTCGCCGAGAGCGACGAGAAGCTGATGGAGAAGTTCTTTGAGGAGGGCACGCTCTCTATCGACGACCTGAAGTCCGGTATCGCCAAGGCGATCGCCGAGCGGAAGCTGTTCCCGATCCTCGCATCGTCGGCTGAAACACTTGTCGGTATCGCGTCACTGTTGAACGTTATCGCCGAGTTCGCGCCCGACCCGGCGTGGCGAGGCGAAGTCACCGGGACCGCTGGTCCCGACTCGGACGAAGAGGTAACGCGGCACGTGACGGACTCGGCGCCGCTGTCGGCGTTCGTGTTTCGCACGATGGTCGACCAGTTCGGCCGCATCTCGGTGATGAAGATCCTGTCGGGCGTGCTCAAGCCGGACACGAACGTGCTGAACGTCTCGAGCGGCGGCCAGGAGCGCATCGGACCGGTGCACGCCGTGCAGGGCAAGGATCTCGTCAAGATCGATGAAGCCCACACCGGAGACATCGTCGCGGTCACAAAACTCAAGGACACGCACACGGGCCACACGCTCGCCGACAAATCGGGCCCGATCGCCTATCCGCCGGTCGTCTTCCCCGAGCCGGCGATCGCGTTTGCGATCGAGCCCAAGTCGCGGCAGGACGAAGAGAAGGTCTCGGCGGCCATCCAGCGAATGCTCGACGAGGACCTGGCGCTGCGGTTCTCGCGCGACCCGCAGACCGGCGAGTTTCTGCTTGCGGGATCGGGTCAGTTGCACGTCGAGACGGTCGTCGCAAAGCTCAAGAAGCGCGGCGTCGAGGTCGCGCTCCATCCGCCCAAGGTCGCGTATCGCGAGACGATCACCAAGCGCGTCGAGTCGCACGGACGCCACAAGAAGCAGTCCGGCGGGCGAGGCCAGTTCGGCGACTGCAAGTGCATCTTCTACCCGGCGTCACGAGGCGAAGGCTTTGAGTTCATCGACCGGATCTTTGGCGGCGCGGTTCCCCAGAATTTCCGGCCTGCCATCGAGAAGGGCATCATCGACGCCGCGTCGAAGGGCTACGTTGCCGGCTACCCGATGATGGACTTCAAGGTCGAACTGATCGACGGTTCGTACCACACGGTCGATTCGGACGAACTATCGTTCAAGCTTGCGGGTCGCAAGGCGTTCCTCGGAGCGATGGAGAAGGCGGGTCCGGTGCTGCTCGAACCGTTGATGAAGGTCGAGATCACGGCGCCCCAGGAATTCGCCGGCGACATCATGGGCGACCTGAACTCCCGGCGCGGCCGTGTGCAGGGTATGGACGCCAAGGGTACGCAGCAGATCGTCAAGGCGATCGTCCCGCAGTCTGAAATGTTGACCTACCAGTCGACGCTCAACTCGATCACGGGCGCGCGCGGCAGTTACCACATGGAGTTCTCGCACTACGACGAGGTTCCAACGCACCTGACGTCCAAGATCGTTCAGGACGCGGTGGCATCGGGCCGCAAGCGCGCCGAGGAAGAAGACTAACCGCGAATCCTGGAAGATCCGCGGCCGTTCTTATGCAGTCGTTTCGAAGAGCACGCTGGGACCTGAGCGAAGTGGACGAACGCGGGGTTCTGAAGCTTGCGCGCTCGCTGAACATATCGGCGCCTGTCGCGCGCATCCTGCTCGCGCGCGGGATCACCGAGGTTGCAGAAGCCCGGTCGTTTCTGTCGCCGTCGCTCGCAGACGACCTCCACGATCCGATGTCCATGTTCGGCATGGATCGCGCGGTCGAGCGCCTGCAGCGCGCGATCGCCGAAGGCGAGCGGATCCGCATCGTGTCCGACTACGACGTGGACGGAACGACTGCGTCGGTGATCCTGCAGCACACGTTCCGGTATCTCGGCGCCGGCGAGCAGGTCAGCTACCACATCCCGAGCCGCTTTGACGAAGGCTACGGATTCAGCGTCGCCGCTGCGGAGCGAGCGGCCGAAGACGGTGCGAGCGTCGTCATGACGTGCGACATCGGTGTCCGCGACCACGCGGCCGTCGCTCGCGCCGCCGAGCTCGGGATCGACGTGATCGTGTGCGACCACCACCTGCCTCCGGGCGAGGATGTGCCCGACCGCGCGTTTGCCGTGCTCTGTCCAAAGCAGGAGCGGTGCGACTATGCGAATCCGGAGCTCGCAGCGTGCGGGCTGTCGCTCAAGGTGGCGCAGGCGCTGCTCGCGTCCGATCCGCGCCAGGCCGAAGTGATCGAGTCTCTCGTCAAGATCGCGGCCATCGGCACAGTGGCGGACATGGTCGGGCTGAACACGCGCGAGAACCGCGCGATCGTGTTCGCTGGGCTTGCGGGATTGTCGAAGCCGTCACGCAACTACGGATTGAGTGCGCTGCTCGAGGTGAGCGGCATCGTCAATCGCCAGGTCACGACGGCCGATTGCGGATTCAAGCTCGGGCCGCGGATCAACGCCGCCGGCCGGCTTGCGGCGGCCACGACCGTCATCGAGCTGTTCAACGCATCGAGCCCGGAGCGCGCGACGGCGATCGCCCACGAGCTCAATCGCCTGAACGTCGAACGGCAGCAGGTGCAGCAGCGGCTCGTCGATCACGTGCTCGAAGACCTCCAGTCGGGCGGCCCGACGCCGTACGTCGCGCTGTTTGCGGGCGAGGAGAGCGAAGGCTGGCATCGCGGCGTCGTCGGCATCGTCGCGTCCAAGGTCGTCGAACTGACGAATCGCCCGGCGTTCATCGTCGCGGTGGATTCGGACGGGGTCGGTCGAGGGAGCGCCCGGTCCGCGGCGGGGATTCACCTCGTGCGCGCGCTGGAGTCGTGCTCGGACCTGCTGGTGAAATTTGGCGGACACGCCGCGGCGGCCGGATTCACGGTGCATCGCGACAAGCTCGATCAGCTGCGCGAGCGGTTGTCGGCGCACGTCGCGTCGGTGATCTCGTCCGAGGAGGAGTTGACGGCGCGCTTCCGTGTCGACGCGTCGATGGGGCCTGACGAAGTGACGCTCGAGGCGGCTCGCGAGCTTGGGCGGCTTGAGCCGCACGGCATCGGCAATCCGAGGCCGGTGTTTCTGGTCGAGGACGCGACCATCCGTCGCGCGTTCGTGATGAAGGAGAAGCACCTGAAGCTGGTGCTGGATGCG
Source organism: Blastocatellia bacterium (assembly GCA_044224215.1). Taxonomy (GTDB): domain Bacteria; phylum Acidobacteriota; class Blastocatellia; order UBA7656; family JADIYM01; genus DAOMFM01. Next base: position 4,471 of record JBGAKX010000143.1, on the reverse strand, counting down.
GGCGACGGGAGCGGGCTCGAAGCGGTGTGGTGGGATGGTGCGGCGTACGCGCCGCGGTGCGTGGTGGGGTCGCGCGTCGATCTGCTGGTGTCGTGCGGCGTGAACGAATGGAACGGTGTGTCGCGGCCGCAGCTGGTGATCAAGGACGCACGCGCCTCACGGTAGTTCTCGAGCGGAAGCGCTGGTTCACGCAAAGGCGCAGAGATACGCGAAGGCGCCAAGGGAGCAACTTCCGTCGTGCCCTGGCGTCTTTGCGTATCTCTGCGCCTTTGCGTGAACTCTTTGTTCGTCACTCCTTCGACAGCGCACTCCCCCCGATCCCGAAATCCCCCGGGTTCTCCCCCACGATCGTCGCCGCGATCAGCCGGGCCACATACCGCGACCCCTCGTCGCCGGGCTTCACCGCAAGCGCCGCCCAGAAATCCTCCTCGCTCGCGACCGTTCCGAGATCGCGCTTTGTCGCCACCTCACCCTGGTTGTACGAACGAATCGCGAGCAACGCTCCCGGCATCGCCGTCCCGAAGTCGCCGCGCAGTTGCTTGAAGTAACGTGCTGCCGCCGGCGCAGACTTCGTCACGTCGCACAGGTCGGCCGGCTCGAGCCCGAACCGCTTGCCCGTGGCGGGAAGAATCTGGAACACGCCGCGCGCGCCCATCGGCGACTCGAGGCACGGGTTGAATTCGGACTCGACCATCGCGACATACAGCCCGAGCGACGCCGGCAGGCCCTCGGCTTCAAACGACGAGCGAATGGTCGGAACGAGCGGCACGCCGCGGCCGATGACCGTGCGCAGACTGTCCTTCCAAGGCGTCGAGCCCGTCGCGTCGATCCGCGTCGCGTAGTCGTCGACTTCGCGCTTTATCAGCTGAACCGCGTCCGGCGTGAGGTCGACTGAACCGTTCGACCCGGTGAGCTTCGACACCGCCTCGCGCGCGTTGCGCTCGACGTAGCTTCGCTTCTCCTTCTGCGACATCTGGGCATAGGACGCGGGACGGCCCGCCGTTGCCGAACCAAACACTGCGAATACGATGAAGAGCAGGAATCCAATTCGCATGAACGATCTCCTTTACACGTAGTGGTCTTCATTGGTGCATGCGAGAACCGGCGCCGGATCCCCTCATTTTTCTGTATACTCTCGCCCCGAGCAGGTTTCCTGTCGCCAGGAACCACAGTATGACTGCTTCATCCGACAGCGTTTCGCGGCTGCTCGTCGATGTACGTCTTGGACGACGCGAAGCCATCGACAGGCTCTTGCCGATCGTGCACGCCGAACTGCGCCGCATAGCGGCCGGCTACATGCGGCGCGAGCGCATCGACCACACCCTCCAGCCGTCCGCGCTCGTCAACGAGGCGTACCTGCGGCTCGTCGACGGCCGCCAGGTCAACTTCGAGAGCCGCTCGCATTTCCTCGGCGTCGCGGCGCGGTTGATGCGCGAGATCCTCGTCGATCACGCCCGCGCGCGCGCGACCGCAAAACGCGCGGGCGGCGCCACGCGCATTCCGCTCGAGGAAGCGGCGCTCGCCGCGCCGGGGCGGGACGTGGACGTGCTCGCGCTCGACGAAGCGCTTGGACGGCTCGCGGTGCTCGACCCACGGCTGGCAGAGATCGTCGAGCTGCGGTTCTTTGGAGGCATGACGACGGCCGAAACGGCCGAAGCCCTCGCGATGTCGGTATCGACGGTCGAGCGCGAATGGGCGACCGCGCGCGGCTGGCTGCGGCGCGAGCTCCGAGCGGGGTCGACGTCGTGACGCCCGAGCGGTGGTCCCGGATCAAGGAGATCTTTCAGGAGGCGCTCGCGCTCGACTCGGATGCGCGCGCAGTCTTTGTCGACAACGCGTGCGGAGGCGACGCGGAGCTGCGGCGCGAAGTGTCGTCGATGCTCGAGGCGTTCGACGGCGCCGGCAGCTTTCTCGCAATCGACGAGCCCGTCAGCACGTCGCGCACGCTGATGATGTACTGCTCGCAATGCGGCAATCGGTATGACACGTCGCACCTGGTGTGTCCACACGACGGCGAAGTACTTGCCGAGGACCCGACCGCACTCGTCGGCGCCACGCTCGACGAGCTCTACGAGATCGAGGCGCTGATCGGCAGCGGCGGGTTTGGCACGGTCTACCGCGCGCACCACATCCTGCTGCGCGATACGGTCGCGATCAAGGTGCTCAAGCGCGAGCTCTCGGCGAACCCGGAACTCCTGCGCCGGTTTCTGCGGGAGGGCCGCGCAGGGCGCCAGATCCGGCACGAGAACATCGTGTCGGTGCTCGACATGCGCACGTCGACCGAGGGCCTTGTGTACATGGTGCTCGAGCACGTCGACGGCGGAACACTGCGCGAGTTGATGACGGACCACGGCGCCTTCACCCTCGACGAGACGTGCCGCCTGCTCGGGCCTGTCGCCGCGGCGCTCGACGCCGCGCACGCGCAGGAAATCGTCCATCGGGACCTGAAACCCGAGAACATCATGATCGGCGCGGGCGATTCGGCCACCGTCAAGGTGCTCGACCTTGGACTGGCAAAGCTCCGCGAAATGACCGTCCACGCCGAGGGCGTCTCCGAACTGACCATGCCGGGCCAGCGGATGGGCTCTCCGCACTACATGTCACCCGAACAATGGGGCGAAAAGCAGCGCGACGGCATAGCGGGCGTCGATGCGCGAACGGACGTCTACAGCCTTGGCGTCATCGCGTACGAGATGCTCACCGGCGCGCGTCCGTTCCATGGCGAGACGACGTGGGAACTGCGCGCAGCGCATATTGCCGAGCAACCCGCGGCGGTAGGACTGCCACGGGCGGTAGGCCGGGCGCTCTCCAAGGACCGCGGCGATCGCCACGCGACGGCGGGTGAGTTCGTCGAGGCGCTGCAGCGTGGGGACGAGCCGGTGGCCGGTCGGCGTGTCCGAATCGCGGTCGCAGCGCTCGTCATCGCGGCCGCCGGAGGCACGGCGGGATTGTGGTACGCGCAACGGCCTGCACCTGCAGCGCCGGTAGTTGTTACTGCGCCAGCAGTCTCGTGGACCGCGATGTCGGACGCCGATCGAATCGCGTTCGTCGACGATCGGGCGCGTGCGATTTCGCTTGCCATGGCGGGACGCGAGTACAAGATTCCGCCCGACGTGCGCCTGGCGATCAAGCGCGCGATCGACCGGTATGCCCGGCGCGTCGGAGCCGTCGACGCGCGGATCGGACACGACGATCTCGGAGCGGTGCTCGCCCGCGGGCGCGAGAACGCACCGCTTCTGAGGAGCGTGTTTGAACGCGAAGGCGTTCCGTCGCTCGTCGGAATCTACCTGCCGATGGTCGAGAGCGAATACCGCACGAACGAAGTCTCGTCGATGGGAGCGCGGGGAATGTTCCAGATCCTCCCCGTCACGGGGCGCAAGTACGGGCTGTCACCGGACGATCTCGACGACGTGGCGAAATCGGCTCCAGCGGCGGCAAAGTACATGCGCGAACAGATGAACGCGTTTGCGTCCGACCGGATGTGCGTCGCGCTGGGCGTGGCGGCGTACAACCTCGGGCCTGCCGACATCGCGAAGTACCTCGACGAGGTCGTCGTCCTCGACCAGGACGAGGCCGAAACCCGATTCTGGTCGGCGATGGCGGGGTCGGGCTTTCAGACCGACGAGAAGGGCGAGACGTCGCGGTACATCACGCAGTTCTTTGCAGCGGCGATCGTGGGGGAGAACCCGGAGGTGTTCGGGGTGGCAGGGCCGGCGCTTTCCAAGGCGGAGTAAATCACACGCAAAGACGCGAAGACGCAAAGCACGATTGACTCTGCGTCTTTGCGTGTTCTTAGCGTCTTTGCGTAATTCTGACGCCTTTGCGTGAACCCGCGCCGCTAGTTCGCCGGCTTCTCTATCTTGTGGACGGCCTCGATGTTCAGGTCGATCTGCACCTCGTTGCCAACGGCGAGCCCGCCGTCGGGGAGTTTCTTGTCGTACGCGACCCCGTAGTCCTGCCTGTTGATCGAGATGCTCGCCGTCACGCCGATGCGATGGTTCCCCCACGGATCCGTGATCGGGCCGCTGAGCGTGAACGGAATGGCGATCTCCTTCGACACGCCGTGCAACGTGAACGTCCCGTGGCAGATGAAGCCCTTGCCGTGCTTTTCGACCTTTGAGCTCTTGAACGTCAGCTCGGGGAACTTCGCGGCGTCGAGAAAGTTCGGGCTCCTAAGGTCGTTGTCACGCGGCTCCACGTCGGTGCTGATGCTCGCCGATTTGGCCGTGAATTCGACGCTCGAGTTGGCGACGTCCTTCTCGTCGAGCGCAATCGACCCTGTGAATTCCTTGAATCGGCCGCGGATCGTGTTGATCACGAGGTGCTGCACCGCGAAGTTGATCGACGTGTGCGCCGGATCAAATCCATAGATGACCGTGGACGGGCTTCCCGCCCGGGCAGCCCCCATCGGAACGGTCACAACGAGCAGCGCCACGGCCGCGCCTGCCTTCAGAATCATCATCGTCCGCCG